>NZ_JBBCBW010000025.1:0-83162 GCF_037204085.1 Variovorax sp. CCNWLW235
CCGCGCAGCGAAATAAAGGAGGAGGGGCGCAGCCCCGGGGGACATTCGCGGAGGGGAGTACCCGGTGGCCTGTGCACGCGCCCTGAACAACAGCGCCCTGAACAACAGCAGCGCCAAGAATCTCTAGGCCCGCCGCAAGCCACCCCGCCCCAGCACCTCCGCGAACATCTCCGAATCGACATTGCCACCGCTCACGCTGATGCCGACCGTCTTGCCGCGCCAGCGCTCCTGCTGCTGCAACGCCCCCGCGAGCGCCGCAGCGCCCGCACCCTCTGCGACATTGTGCGTGTCGCTGAAGAGAATGCGCATGGCCTCGGCAACCTCGTCGTCGGTGACGGTGATTACGTCGTCGGCCTCGCTCAGGATCACCTCCACCGACTCGGCCACCGGTGTGCGGCAGGCCATGCCGTCGGCGAGCCGAGTGCTGACGGGCGATTCGATGGGCTTCCCCGCGCGGAAGGAGTCGCGGTAGGCCGTGGCATGGGCTGAGACCACGCCGATGAGCCTGGTCGACACGCCGCAATGCGCCCGCGCCGCGGCCGCCGCGGCAAAGCCGGAACCGAGGCCGATTGGCACGAAGAGCACGTCGGGCGGTGCGCTCTTCAGTGCGCTGAAGAATTCGACATACGCTGTAGACACGCCTCGCACCAGCTCGCGGTGGAACGAAGGGACCCGATGCATGCCGTCTCGCTCGGCGAGCATGGCGGCATGCTCCGCGGCGGCCTGAAAGTCTTCGCCATGCTCGACCAGCTGTACGCCCAGCGCGCGCATTGCGGCGTTTTTCTCGAGCGAGTTGCCGTGCGGCACCACGATGGTGGCTGCGAGGCCGTGGCGCCGGGCGGCAAAGCCGACCGACTGGCCGTGGTTCCCGCGCGTGGCGCTGATGGCATGGCGCACGCCGGGTTGCTCGCGCGCCAGGGTTTCGAAGTAGGTCAGCCCGCCGCGAATCTTGAAGGCGCCGGCTGGCGTATGGTTTTCGTGCTTGGCCCACACGGTGGCGCCGAGACGTTGCGCGAGCAGCGGCCACGCGTACTGCGGCGTGGGCGGCATGGCGGCGGCGACGGTGCGCTGGGCGGCTTCGATTTCTTCGCGGGTGAATCTCACGAGCGGCCTTTTATTTGCGTTCCGTCAGCGCGACTCGCACCGCCAGCGCGGCCAGCACGCTGCCCATGATGTAGCGCTGCGCGCGCAGCCAGCCTGCGCTTTGCGACAGCACGGCCGTGATGCTCGCAGCACCCAGGATCATGATGGTGTTGACTGCCGCGCTGCTGGCGATTTGCGCGACGCCCAGCTGCATGCTCTGCAGCAGCACCGAGCCGCGCTCCGGATGAATGAACTGCGGAAAGAACGACAGGTAGAACATCGCGACCTTGGGGTTCAGCAGGTTGGTGAGAAAGCCCATGCGGAACAACTTGCCGGGCCGGTCGGCCGGCAGCGCGCGTGCCTCGAACGGCGCATTGCCGCCGGGCTTGACCGCCTGCCATGCAAGCCACAGCAGATAGGCCGCGCCGGCAAGGCGAATGGCGTCGAACGCGAGCGGCACGGCCAGCAGCAGCGCGGTGAGCCCGAGCGCGGCGGCAAACAGGTGCACCAGAAACGCCATCAGCACCCCGCCGAGCGAAATGAGCCCGGCGCGTCGGCCCTGAATGAGCGTGCGCGACACGCAATAGATCATGTTCGGCCCCGGCGTGAGCGCGAGCAGGATGGCGGCGAGCGCGAACCAGGCGATTTCGGTCAAGGTCAGCATGACGGTCAGAGTCCTTCGGATTGGAGCGTGACCGGGCCGCGCGGCGTGTCGAGCACGGCCACGAGGTTGGGCGCGCCGGGCTGCACGGCCATGCCGGCCATGCCGATGGTGGACAGCGCCGCGGCCAGGTCGGCCGCGCGTGGGTGGGTGGCCTGCAGCGATCGCAGCGCCAGGCCCGAAGTCGGCATGGCATCGGTGGGATGCACGGGGCCCCACTGGATCAGCGTGGGCAGCGCGCCATAGAAGAGCCGCTGGCCGTCGTCGCGCACGGTGATCTGCCATTCGAGCCGGCCGGCGGGCGTGTCGCGCGAGGCTTCGAGCAGTTGGCCGCGATCGATGTGCGCGCGCTCGTCGTGCGCCAGCGCCTGCAGCGTCGCGTGCGCATTGGGCACCCGTGCAACGAAGTGAACCAGCCGCGGTCCGCGCCGCACGAGGCCCGCCTGCAGCACCGCATCGTCCAGGTCGAACCAGCGGCGCGTGCCCGGGCGCGAGGGCCGCTTGCCCGGTTCGATGGCGATGATTTCCAGGTAGGCCTGGGGAAACGCGTCGCTTGCGATGTTCAGCAGCCGGTTGTGCGTGCCCATCAGCGGATGCGAGCCGCCGGGCCCGGGCGTCACGCCCAGGATGGCTTCGCACCACGCCACGCCTTCGGCCAGCGAGGCGGCGGCGATCACCAGGTGGTCGAGTTGAGCGGACATGGTGCCTACCTTTACAGCGTGACCTGGCCGTCGATGCAGGTCACGGCGTCGCCGCCGACCCACACCATGCCGTCGCTGTCGCGCTCGATGTACACGCGCCCCGCGCGTCCGAGGCACTGGCCCTGTGCGGCCACGTAGCGGGCGGGCATGTGGCCGTCGGCAATCAGCCATTCGGCAAGGCCGGCGTTGAGGCTGCCGGTGACGGGGTCTTCCTCGACGCCGATGGGCGCGGCGAAGGCGCGCACCTCCAGGTCGATCTTCTGGTCGCCTCCTTCTGCGGCCGAGGCCTTGCCGCCGAAGGCACGCGCCTCGCGGTTCGAGCGGCCGATGAGCATCGACGAACCCTCTGCCGCAGGCACGCCCGCCACGCCGGCCTTGACGCCCAGCTCCTTGAGCATGCGATGGTCGGGCACGAGCCGCAGCACGGTGTCCGCATCGCTGAGCAGCAGGCCGAACCAGACCGGGCCGTTGTCCAGCACCTGGGCCGCGACGATTTGCTGCGCCTTCAGGCCCAGTGCGCCCGCCACCTTGGCCAGCAGCGTGGGGCTGGGCGCGCTGCGCTTGAGCGGCGGAGCCGAGAAAGCCAGGCGCTCGCCTTCCAAGCGCAGCGGCACCAGGCCTGCTGCGCACTGCTGCACGACGCGGCCCGCCGCCTTGGGCTTGCCGCCGGCCTGCAGCCAGGCATGGCAGCTGCCGATGGTCGGGTGGCCCGCGAACGGCAGCTCGCCGCCCGGCGTGAAGATGCGCACGCGGTAGTCGGCCGTGGGCTCGGTCGGCGGCAGCAGGAAGGTGGTTTCCGACAGGTTGGTCCACTGCGCAAAGCGCTGCATGGCGGCGTCGTCGAGACCGGATCCGTCGAGCACCACGGCAAGCGGATTGCCGAGGTAGGGCGTTGCGGTGAAGACGTCGACTTGTTTGAACGGGCGGGGTTTCATGATGTCATTCGAGCGGGAGATCGAGCACGCCGCGCGTGCCCGGACGGGAGAGGAGTTCGCTGTACCAGCGTTCGAGGTTCGGCCAGCTGGGGCGCTGGTATTCGGCCGGCGGCAGGCCGAACCAGCGGTGCGCCTCGCAGCCGATGGGAATGTCGGCCATGGTGAAGCGGTCGCCCGCTATGAAGGGCTGGCGTGCAAGGTGCGCGTCGAGCATTGCGAACAGCGCTTCGCTCGCATGAACCGAAGCCGCGATGAGCGCAGGTTCGCGTTCGGCCGGCACCGTGCGCACCCATTGCACGAAGGCATCGCGGCTCGCGCGGTTGAGCGTGGTCTGCTGCCAGTCCATCCAGCGCTCGGCGTCGAAGCGCGCGGGCAGGTCGCTCGGGTAGAACTTGCCGTGCGAATGCTTGGCGCACAGGTAGCGCACGATCACGTTCGATTCCCAGAGCGTGACGCGTTCGCTGCCTTCGCCGTCGTCGATGGTGGGCACCATCGCGTTCGGGTTGAGCGCCAGGTATTCGGGCGTTTGCACCACGCCGAAACGGCCGCCGGCTTCTGTGCGTTGAAAGTCGAGCCCGAGTTCCTGCGCGCACCAGACGACTTTGCGCACGTTGATCGAACTGATGCGGCCCCAGATGTTGAGCATGGTGTTCAGCTTCCTTGAGCAGGTGTGGCGGACAGGGCAGAAGGCATGGAAGGACGGTCGAGCAGCAGCAGGCGAATTGCCAGGCCGACCATCACCAGCGCCAGCAGGCCGCGCTGGAATCTTTCAGCCCCCGGACGGCGCTGCAGCCAGCGGCCTGCTTGCCCGCTGCATGCGCCGAGCAGCGTGTTGAATGCGAGCGCGGCAGCCGAGAGCATGACGCCGAGCTGCAGCAGTTGCAAGGGCACGCTGCCGCGCGCCGGGTCGACGAACTGCGGCAGGAACACCATGAAGAACAGCAACGCCTTCGGATTGACCAGGTTGTTGAAAAAGGCCATGCGCACGATGCGCGCGAAAGCGGAGGGCTGCGCGCGCGTGCCGCCCGGTAACCCGACGTTGCTGCTGCGCAGCGACTGCACCGCCAGCCACAGCAGGTACAGCGCGCCCGCGTAGCGCAGCAGGTCGAAGGAAGGAGGCCATGCTGCGACCAGCGCGGTGACGCCGGTGGCGGCAAAGAGTGTATGCACCAGGTCGGCCGACGAAATGCCGAGCGCCGCCGCAAACCCGCCGCGCGGCCCGTGCGCCACGCCGTGCGAGAGCACGAAGGCCATGTTCGGCCCGGGCGACAGGAACAGTGCGAGCACGGCCAGGAGGAAGAGCGCGAGCGTGGCGAGGCTGATCATGGCGTGACCTGCAATGCTTCTTCCTTCAGGCGGCCGCTGTTGCCGCAACCTGCGGGAGGTAAGGCTCGATGTTGCGCATGGCACGCGCCACGTAGTCGTCCTTTTCGCCCACCGGCGCGACATAGTGCAACGCACTCCTTGCTGCCTCGACGCCTTCGCTGCGCGCGATGAGCCAGGCCGCGAGGTAGGGCGCCGACAGGCAGCCGCCGGCGGTGGCCCCGTTGCCGCTCGCGAAGAAAGGCTGGTTGAGCACCTCGACGCCGGCCTCCTGCACCCACGGCTTGGTCGTGAGGTCGGTGCACGCCGGCACTGCGCCCAGCAGGCCCAGCTTGGCGAGCAGCAGGGTGCCCGAGCATTGCGCGCCGATCAGCTGCCGCTTGCCGTCGAGCCGGCGCAGCACACCCATGATGGCGGGATCGGCCGCAATCTCCCGCGTGCGGATGCCGCTGCCGACGAGCACTGCCTCGGCCTCGGTGGCGGCCTCGAGCGTGGAGCTCGCATGCACGGTCACGCCGTTCATCGAGGTGACCGTGGCGCTGGGCGCGGACAGCGTCACGCGCCAGCCCGGCTTCTTGATGCGGTTGAGCACGCCGAGCGCAACCAGCGAATCGAGTTCGTTGAAGCCGTCGAAGGTCAGTATGGCGATGTGCATGGTGGTACCTCTCTGTATGGCGTGTATGGCGGCTCAGACGGGTTCGGGCGCGAGCTTGCGTTCAGCCACTAGCGCCAGTTCTTCGCGCAGCGTCAGGGCCAGCGCGGCGATGGCGACATCGATTTCTTCGACGCTGGCCGTGACGAACGACAAGCGCAGCGTGCGCAGATCGCCCTGGCCCGCATAGAACGGTGCGCCGGGAACGAAGGCCACGTTGCGCTTCACCGCCTTGGGCAGCAGTGCCACCGTGTCGATGCCTTCGGGCATGCGCGCCCACAGGAACATGCCGCCCTTGGGCGCGTTGAACTTCACGTCCAGCCCGGCCATCTCGCGCGTGAGCGCGGCGATCATCGCGTCGCGCTGGCGCTTGTAGAGCGCGCGGATCGTGGGCACATGGCTGTCGAGGAAGTTGTCTTTCATCACCGCCGAAACCATGCGCTGCGTGAAGATGGGCGTGTGCAGGTCGACCGCCTGCTTGGCCTGCAGCAGCTTGGGATAGATGGCCTTTGGCGCGACCAGGAAGCCCAGGCGCAGGCCGGGCGCGAGCACCTTCGAGAACGAGCCCAGGTAGATGCAGCCTTCAGGATTGCGCGCGGTCAGCGGCAGCGGCGGCGCTTCGTCGAACCACAGTTCGCCGTAGGGGTTGTCCTCCACGATTGGCAGGCCCGCAGCAGCGGCCGCGGCGGAGACGTCGGCGCGGCGCTCTTCGGTCATGGTGCGGCCGGTGGGGTTCTGGAAGTTGGGCAGCAGGTAGATGAAGCGGGCATCCTTCGCCTTGGCCACCAGGTCTTCGACGATCACGCCGTCGTCATCGCTTGCCACGCTCACAGGTTCAGGCTCCATGGGACCGAAGGCCTGCAGCGCGCCAAGGTAGGTGGGCGTTTCGACCAGCACCTTGCTGCCGGGGTCGAGCAGCACCTTGGCAACGAGATCCAGCCCCTGCTGCGAACCGGTGGTGATGAGCACCTGCGCGGGATCGACGTTCCACGGCAGCATGTCGGCCACCGCCTGGCGAAGCGGCGCGTAGCCTTCGCTCGCGGCGTATTGCAGGGCCGCCTGGCCGTCCTTGTGCAGCAGCTCGGCGCAGGCGTCGGCAAAGGCCTGGATGGGGAAGGTCTTGGGCGAGGGCAGGCCGCCGGCCAGGCTGATGATGCCGGGGCGCTCGGTGACCTTGAGGATTTCGCGCAGCACCGACGGGTTCATCTTGGCGGCGCGGGCGGCGAGTTTCCAGTTCATGGGTTCTTCTTTCAGGCGGGTGGGGTGAGAGGCGATTGTCAGGATTGTTCGGCGCGCGCCGGGCGCGGCGAAACGGCAGGAGCGGGCTGCGGCTGGGAGAGGCGCTTGCCGAGCACCACGGTGAAGACCACTGCGCCGGCAAAGCCGAGGGTCACTACATCGAGCGGCTCGCCCAGCAACGGAATGGAGGCGAGTATGGACAAAAACGGCTGCAGCAGCTGGGTCTGGCTCACGCGCAGCGCACCGCCCATTGCAAGGCCGCGGTACCAGGCGAAGAAGCCGATCCACATCGAGAACACGCCGACATAGACGAAGCCCGCCCAGGCCGTGGTGGCGATGGGCTCGTGCGGCCACAAGGCAAACGTGGCCGGCAGGGTGACCGGCAACGCCATCACACACACCCAGCAGATTACGCGCTCCGCGCCGAGCGACGGCGTGACCTGCGCGCCGTAGATGTAGCCGAACGAAGCCGCGATGACTGCGCCGACCAGCAGCAGGTCGGCCCATTCGAAACCGAAGCCGTGGCCGTTCTGGCTTGCGCGCAGCAGCGAGAACAGCACGACCAGCACGCTGCCTGCAATGGCGCAGAGCCAGAAGCCGAGCCGCGCGCGCTGGTGCAGCACCAGGGCTGCGACCGCGGCGGTCACCAGCGGCAGCAGTGCGGTGACCACGGCTGCATGGCTGGCCGTGACCACGCGCAGGGCATAGCCCAGCAGCAGCGGGTAGCCGATCACATTGCCGAGCACCGCCATGCCGAGCGGCTTCCACTGGTGCCGCGCAGGCCGGGGCGATCGCGTGGCGAGCAGGAAGATCGTCGAGAGAACGCCGGCCAGTGCGGCGCGGCCCAGCGTGACGAACCAGGGCGAAAGCTGCGGCGCGTCTTGCGTGCCGGTGGCCAGCCGCGTCATCGGCAGCGTGACCGCAAAAAGCGCCACGCCGATCACGCCCAGCCACATGCCGAGGGTTTCGTCCTTGATCGTGAGTCGGCCGCTCATACGCTCAGCATCCACCAGGCCGTGAGCACCAGCACCAGCCCCATCGCGCGGTTGAACCACAGCAGGCGCTTGCCTTTGGACAGCCATTCGCGCAGCAGCGCGCCGACCAGCGCATAGGTGAAGTTGCTGATGAAGGCGTAGACCAGCATCACCGGCGCGACGATGGCGAAGCGGCCGAGCGCATTGGGCTGCCCCGCAATCCAGCCGGCCACCAGCGTGAGCGCGAGCAGCCACGCCTTGATGTTGACGAACTGCAGCATCACGCCCTGTCCGAAGCCGATGTGGAGGCTGGCGCTGTCCGCACGGCCGAGCGTGGCGCTGCCGCTCAGCTTGTAGGCGAGCCACAGCAGGTAGCCCACGCCGAGCGCCTTGATCGCCAGGCGCAGCGAAGGCACGGCCACCACCAGCGCGCCGATGCCGGCCGCGCACAGCACGAGCAGCAACGTCCAGCCCACGGGAACCGCGACCACGAAGCGCATGGCGCGCGGCAGGCCGCCGTTGGCGGCCAGGGCGGTGGAGAGCGTGGTGTTGGGACCGGGCGAGAAGCTCATCGCCGTGGCCAGCACCAGCAGCGCGGTGAATTCTTGCCAGTTCATTGCATACACTCTAAACTTTGGGACCATTACAGTTCCAATACAGTTGATCGAACATATTCGAAAACTGTATTGGCCTGCCACTCGACACAGAAGCGCAAGGCCGATGCTGACACGAACCTCCACCCAGTCGCTCACAGGGCAATTGGCCGACCGGCTGGCAGAGCGCATCCGCACCCGGCTGCTGCCGCCCGGCGCGCGCCTGCCCTCGGTACGCGAATGCGCGCGCCAGCAGGGTGTGAGCCCTTATACGGTGGTGGCCGCCTACGACCAGCTGCTGGCGCAGGGCCTGGTCGAGGCGCGCCGGCAGCGGGGTTTCTACGTGCGCGATGCGGCGCCCGCGCCGGAGGGCCGCCCGGCCAATGCGGCGCCCATGGTCGCGCAGATGATGGCGTCGCGTGTACCGGCCGACGCGAGTTCGCTCATCCGCAGCATGTTTCATCGGCCGAGCGACAAGCCGCAGCCGGGCATGGGGGTGTTTCCGCCGGACTGGATGTCGTCGACCTTCATGCCGACCGCGGTGCGCCGCATGACCAATACAGCCGCGCTGCAGGAGCTGTCGCTCCAGTACGGCGAACCCTCCGGCGACGCCGCGCTGCGCCGCAGCCTGTCGAACAAGCTCGTAGGCATCAACGTACCGGCCGCGCCCGACCAGATCGTGACGACGGTCGGCGCCACGCACGCGCTGGACATCGTGAGCCGCACGCTGTTGCGCGCGGGCGATCCGGTCATGGTGGAGGAGCCTGGGTGGGCGCTCGAATTCGCGCGGCTCGAGGCGCTGGGCATGCGCATCCTGCCGGTACCGCGCCGCGCCGACGGACCCGACCTGGAAGTGATGGCGCAGTACTGCGCACTGCACAGCCCCAAGCTCTTCGTGAGCGTGAGCGTGTTGCACAACCCCACCGGCTACAGCCTCACGCCGGGCAGCGCGCACCGTGTGCTGAAGCTGGCCAACGAGCACGACTTTCACATCGTCGAGGACGACACCTACAGCCATCTCGCGCCCGAGCACGCCACGCGTCTCAGCGCGCTCGACGGGCTGCAGCGCACTATCTATGTGAGCGGGTTCGCGAAGATCCTTGCGCCCAACTGGCGCATCGGTTTTCTGGCCGCCTCGCCGGAGCTGAAGGAGCGGCTGCTCGAAACCAAGCTGCTGGCCACGCTGACCACGCCCACGCTGTTCGAGCGGGCGCTGTCGTGGTGCATCGACCAGGGGCAACTGCGCCGGCACGCCGATCGCATACGCATCCGGCTCGACGGCGCGCGCAGCCGCGCAGTCAAGCTGGCCATGGCGCACGGCTGCACCTTCGCCTCGGAGCCCGCGGGGCTGTTTGGCTGGGTCGATACCGGCGTGGACACCGACGCGCTCACGCAGCGCATGCTCGACCAGGGCTACCTGCTTGCGCCGGGTTCGCTCTTCCATGCGCGCAGGCCGCCGAGCACGATGATGCGCATCAACTTCGCGACTTCGCAGGACGCCGCATTCTGGAAAGTGTTCAGCAAGGTTCGCGCAGAGCTTTGACAGTTCCGGGCAGGTAAACGCGAGGGCCGCAGGCCCAAATTGCCGGTGCGTTGGAGTAAGCTGGCATCACAAGAAAACCCAACCCGGAGACCCCTGCATGAGCAACGCCAGCCAGCCTTTTGACTTCAGTCAATTTGTCCCCGGATTCGACTTTCTGAAGAACCTCGCAGGCGGTGCCGCCGGAGCGGGAGCTGCCACAAGCGCAGTGCCCGGTTTGCCGAGCCTTGCGAGCTGGGTGGCGCCCACACTCAGCGTGGAAGAGGTAGACAAGCGCATCCAGGAGCTCAAGACCGTGCAGTACTGGCTCGAACAGAACGGCCATGCTCTCAAGGCCACCATCCAGGCGCTCGAGGTGCAAAAGATGACACTTTCGACCTTGCGCGGCATGAACGTGCGGATGGAAGATATCGCAAGCGCGTTCACCAAGCAGGCGGCTCCGGCGGCCGCACCGGCTGCCGCATCGGTCGCGCCTGAGCCGGAAGTCGAGGCCGCGGAGGAAGCGCCGGCACCCGCCAAAAAAGCGCGCAGCAAGCCGGCGTCGGCTGCCTCCGCATCGGGCAGCGACGGTGGCGTGATCGATCCGATGCAATGGTGGGGTTCATTGACCGAGCAGTTCCAGCAGATCGCCACATCGGCGCTGCACGACGCGGCCCAGCTCAAGGTGCCTGCATCGGCCGCCGCTCCCGCGGCTCCAAAGCCGGCCGCAAGGAAGGCGACAGCAACCGCTGCCAAAAAGAAGGCACCGACCGCGGCGCGAAAGCGAACGACCGGACGGCGCTGACGTCATACATACACACCTTGAAGAGAACGGGTTGGCACGCATCATGAAGTTGTTTCCCTCCGGTCACGCCACCCATCCGCAATGGCGCATGGCGGCCGGCCTTGTGCTGGCCCAGTTGCGCGCCCAAATGGCGCTGCCCGACTACGCGTCGGCACCGACGCTCGGGCTGCTCTACATCACCGACCACTATGCGTCCGATGCGCAAGACATCCTCGACCACCTGAGCGCCGAGCTTCCGGAGGTGACCGACTGGTCCGGCACCGTCGGCATCGGCGTATCGGCCAACAATGCCGAATACTTCGATGAGCCCGGCCTGAGCCTGATGCTCTGCGCGCTGCCGAGCGACCAATACCGTGTGTTCTCCGGCGTGGCGCCGCTGGGCAACTCGGAAATGAGCGGCTTCGAGGCGCATACCGCGCTCGTGCATGCCGACCCGGCCACCCCCGATCTCACCGAATTGATCGGCGAGATGGCGGGCCGCACCGACACCGGCTACCTGTTCGGCGGCCTCTCGTCGGGCCGTGCAGGCGCCTTGCAGTTTGCGGTCGGCGGCAACGGCAACATCCGCGGCCACGGTGCGGCGGGCGGCGTGTTCTCGGGAGGCTTGTCGGGCGTGGTGTTCGGCGAAGGCGTGCGGCTGGTGTCGCGCGTCACGCAAGGCTGCCAGCCGCTGCGCTCCGGCGCGGGACGCGAGCGCGAGATCACCGAAGCCGATGGCAACCTGCTGCTCAAGCTCGACGGCGAACCCGCGCTCGACGTGCTGCTGGCCGACCTGCAGGTGACGCTGGAGCGCCCACAGGAAGCCATCGACGCCGTGCGCGCCACCCTGGTGGGCCTGGGAGATGCGGGCAGCGACGGCATTCGCCGTACCGGCGACCTGGGCGCCGACGTGCTGGTGCGCCACATCATCGGCCTGGACCCCACGCGCCGCGGCATCGCCATTGCCGACGTGGCCGAGGCCGGCATGCGCCTGACCTTCTGCCGGCGCAATGCACAGGCCGCGCGCGCCGACCTGATGCGCATCTGCGCGGAAATCCGCGAGGAGCTGGAGCCCGAAGAGCAGACCCTGGCCACCGCGCGCGCCGTGGCGGCCGGAGAAGCCGAAGCAGCGCCGCATCCGGCGCGCCGCATTGCCGGCGCCGTGTACGTGAGTTGCTCAGGACGCGGCGGGCCGCATTTCGGCGCACCGGGCGCCGAACTGCAGATCGTGCGGCACGCGCTGGGCGACGTGCCGCTCGTTGGCTTCTTTGCGGCGGGGGAGATTGCCCGGCACCACCTGTATGGATATACGGGGGTGTTGACGGTGTTTACCGGCAACGACTGACCGCCGCCACGGCCAGATCAGGCCGGCTGGAGCACGCGCGCTGCTGGTGCAGGCATGCCGGCAAACGCAAAATCGACTTCGGGTGCAAGCCCGCTCACGATCCGCGCCACCGACTTGCCCGAGCCGCACGCATGCGTCCAGCCGAGCGTGCCGTGCCCGGTATTCAGGTACAGGTTCGGCAGCTTCGTCTTGCCGACCAGAGGGACGTTGCTCGGCGTTGCGGGGCGCAGGCCGGTCCAGAACTGCGCCTGCGTGGTGTCGCCGGCGCCGGGAAAGAGCTGTTCAACGCGCCGCACGATCGCTTCGCAGCGCACGCGGTTCAAGTCGCGGTCATAGCCGTTGAGCTCGGCTGTGCCGGCAATGCGCAGGCGGTCTCCGGAGGCTGAGGTGTAGTGCGAGAACACGAGCTTGAATTCGTCGTCGGTCAGCGAGACCTGGTGCGCCCTCGTCGCGTCTTTGACCGGCAGCGTGACCGAATAGCCTTTGGCCGGATAGATGGGCAGGCGCATGCCCAGCGGCGCGGCATACAGCGGACTCAACGCGCCCATTGCAAGCACGAAGGCGTCGCCGCGGATGCGTTGAAAGCGCCCTTCGCTGTCGGTAGCTTCCACGTGGTCGATGTTGCCGCCCGCTTCGCGCAGCGCAGTCACCGTGTGGCTCATGAGGAACTTCACGCCCGCCGCTGCCGCGAGGCGTGCCATTTCGCGGGCGAAGAGGTTGGCGTCGCCGGATTCGTCTTCTGCCGTGTAGGTGGCACCGGCCAGTTGCGGGCGGATGTGCGCAAGGGCGGGCTCGATCTTTACCGCCTCGTCCGCGGAGATGACTTGCCGTTCGCATCCGAGCGCGCGCATCTGCTCGGCGGGCGCAAGGGCGCTGTCGAACTCTTTCTGCGTCGTATAAAAGTGCAGGATGCCTTGCGTGCGTTGGTCGTAGGCGATGCCGGTGTCGCGCCGCAACTGCTGCAGCACATCGCGGCTGTAGGTGCCCAGCCGCACGATCTGCTCGATGTTGTGCTTCGTGCGGGCGGGGGTGCATTCGCGCAGGAATTGCAGGCCCCAGAGCCATTGGCGCATGTCGGCGCGAATGCGAAAGAGCAGCGGGGCGTCTTCCTTGCCCAGCCATTGCAGCACCTTGAGCGGTGCACTCGGATTGGCCCAGGGTTCGGCGTGGCTGACGGAGATCTGCCCGCCGTTGGCAAAGCTGGTTTCAGCGGCCGGGGTGGCCTGCCGGTCGATGACGGTCACTTCATGGCCGAGCTGCTGGAGGTAGTAGGCCGAGGTCACGCCGAGCAAGCCGGCGCCAAGAACGATCACGCGCATTTCAAGTACCTTTGAGGTTGAAGCGCTTGAACGGCGGGCGAGGTCTGCTATTGAATAAATAGCAAGCAACCGGACGACCGCCGTCCAAGTTGCCGCTCCCCCTGTCCTCGGTACCTGAGAGATTCACCCGTTGCGCCCGCAACGGGTTTGCTCCTTCGGTGCATCACGCGAGGTGATGGCTCTCCAGACGGCGTGTCAGTTGGTGCAGTACAGGCCCCTTGCCGAAATTTCGAGAACTTCGTCGGGCCGACCTGAGCGTTTATGGGAGTTTGCGCCTTCGGTAGGGCAACCGGGGTTGCCCGCTCTCCTGCAGTGGCGCGATTGTAGGCGGAGCTTGCGGAGGCGCCAACCCTTGCTCCGGCCCGGCGGAGGGCCAATGGGATAATCGCCCGTTCATTCGCCAGAGGGCGATCGTTCGACAACAACAGGGGACCTCATGATCCTGGTAACCGGCGGCGCGGGCTTCATTGGCGCCAATTTCGTACTCGACTGGATCGCGCAGAGCGATGAGTCTGTCGTCAATCTCGACAAGCTGACCTATGCGGGCAACCTCGAGACGCTTGCATCGCTCAAGGGCAAGCCGAACCACATTTTCGTGCAGGGCGACATCGGCGACAGCGCTCTGGTCGATCACCTTTTGGCCGAGCACAAGCCGCGTGCCATCGTGAACTTTGCCGCGGAATCGCACGTCGACCGCTCCATTCACGGGCCGGAAGACTTCGTGCAGACCAACGTGCTCGGCACCTTTCGCCTGCTCGAGTCGGTGCGCGGCTACTGGAGCGCACTGCCGGCGGAGCAAAAGTCTGCTTTCCGCTTCCTGCATGTGTCGACCGACGAGGTCTACGGCTCGCTCTCCAAGACGGACCCTGCCTTTACCGAAGAGAACAAGTACGAGCCCAACAGCCCCTACTCGGCCAGCAAGGCCGCCAGCGACCATCTTGTGCGCGCCTGGCACCACACCTACGGCCTGCCGGTGGTTACCACCAACTGCTCCAATAACTACGGTCCGTTCCACTTTCCCGAGAAGCTCATCCCGCTGATGATCGTCAACGCCCTGGCCGGCAAACCCCTGCCCGTGTACGGCGACGGCATGCAGGTGCGCGATTGGCTCTACGTGAAGGACCACTGCAGTGCCATCCGCCGCGTGCTCGAGGCCGGCAAGCTCGGCGAGACCTACAACGTCGGCGGCTGGAACGAGAAGCCCAACATCGAGATCGTGAACACCGTGTGCGCGCTGCTCGACGAACTGCGCCCGCGCGCTGACGGCAAGCCGTACAAGGAACAGATCAGCTACGTTACCGACCGCCCCGGCCACGACCGGCGCTACGCCATCGATGCACGCAAGCTCGAGCGCGAGTTGGGCTGGAAGCCCGCTGAAACCTTCGACACCGGCATTCGCAAGACCGTCGAGTGGTACCTTGCACACGGCGAATGGGTACGCAACGTGCAAAGCGGCGCGTACCGCGAGTGGGTCGAGAAGCAATACGACGCCGCACCCGCGGCCAAGGCTGCGGCATGAAGTTGCTGCTACTCGGCAAGGGCGGGCAGGTCGGCTGGGAGCTGCAGCGCAGCCTTGCGCCGCTGGGCGAACTGGTGGCGCTCGATTTCGACAGCACCGATTTCAACGCCGACTTCAGCCGTCCGGAGCAGTTGGCCGAGACCGTACTCAAGGTGCGGCCTGACGTGATCGTCAACGCCGCGGCCCACACGGCCGTCGACAAAGCCGAGAGCGAGCCCGACCTTGCGCGCAAGCTCAATGCCACCTCGCCCGGCGTGGTGGCCGAAGCCGCCGGGCAGATCGGTGCACTCATGGTGCATTACTCGACCGACTACGTGTTCGACGGCAGCGGCAGCAAGCCCTGGCAGGAAGACGATGCCACCGGCCCACTCAGTGTGTATGGCCGCACCAAGCTCGAGGGCGAACAGTTGGTGGCCAAGCACTGCGCCAAGCACCTGATCTTTCGCACCAGCTGGGTGTTTGCCGCGCGCGGCGGCAACTTCGCCAAGACCATGCTGCGGCTTGCCAAGGAGCGCGACAAACTGACCGTCATCGACGACCAATACGGGGCTCCGACCGGTGCCGAGCTGCTGGCCGATGTCACGGCGCATGCGATCCGCGCCACCTTGCAAGACCCTTCCAAGGCGGGCCTGTACAACGTGGTTGCCGGCGGCGAAACCACCTGGTGCGGCTATGCGCGCTTCGTGCTGGAGCAAGCGCGGCAGGCCGGTGTAGACCTCAAGGCCGGCCCCGAGCAAGTTGAAGCCGTGCCTACGAGCGCCTTCCCGACGCCAGCGAAGCGGCCTCACAACTCGCGTCTCGATACCGCCAAGCTGCAGACCATATTTGGTCTGCGCCTGCCGCCCTGGCAAGAAGGCGTTGCGCGCATGCTGCGCGAGACGCTCTGAAGAGTGAATTCACACGAGAAGAAACGCATGACCACGACGCAACGTAAAGGCATCATCCTCGCCGGTGGCTCGGGCACCCGGCTGCACCCAGCAACGCTGGCGATAAGCAAACAGCTGCTACCGGTGTACGACAAGCCGATGATTTATTACCCGCTCAGCACGTTGATGCTGGGTGGCATGCGCGACATCCTGATCATCAGCACGCCGCAGGACACGCCGCGGTTCCAGCAACTGCTGGGGGATGGCAGCCAGTGGGGCATGAACCTGCAGTACGCGGTGCAACCGAGTCCGGATGGGCTCGCGCAGGCGTTCATCATCGGGGACAAGTTCGTGGGTAACAGCCCCAGCGCGCTGGTGTTGGGGGACAACATCTTCTATGGGCATGACCTCGTGCATCTGCTCGCCGATGCCGACGCGAAGCAGTCGGGTGCGACGGTATTCGCGTACCACGTGCAAGACCCCGAGCGCTACGGCGTGGTGGCGTTCGATGCCAAGGGCAAGGCCAGCAGCATCGAAGAAAAGCCGTTGAAGCCGAAGAGCAGCTATGCGGTGACGGGCTTGTATTTTTACGACAATCAGGTTGTTGACATCGCCAAGGCAGTTAAGCCCAGCGCGCGCGGCGAGTTGGAAATCACCGCTGTCAACCAAGCGTATCTCGACCTCAATCAGTTGAACGTGCAGATCATGCAGCGTGGGTACGCGTGGCTGGATACCGGCACGCACGAGAGCTTGCTGGAGGCGGGGCAGTTCATTGCAACTCTGGAGCATCGGCAAGGACTGAAGATTGCCTGTCCGGAGGAGATCGCGTGGCGCAACAAATTCATTACGACCGAGCAACTCCAAAAGCTCGCGATGCCGCTGGAGAAGAGCGGCTACGGCAGATATCTGAAACATTTGCTGAATGACGAGGTACGCTCATGAAGGTCACGCCGACCTTGATCCCTGATGTTCTCGTCCTCGAGCCAAAGGTATTCGGCGATGCAAGAGGCTTCTTCTTTGAGAGCTTTAACCAAAAGGCCTTCGATGAGGCGATCGGCAAGCACGTTGATTTTGTCCAGGACAATCATTCGCGCTCTGCCAAGGGCGTGCTGCGGGGGCTGCACTACCAGATCCAGCAGCCCCAGGGAAAGCTTGTGCGTGTTGTAAGGGGGGCGGTGTTCGATGTGGCTGTCGATATCCGGAGGTCTTCGCCGACTTTTGGCAAATGGGTCGGTGCCGAGTTAAGCGAAGAGAATCATCGTCAGCTCTGGGTACCGGTTGGGTTTGCGCATGCCTTTCTCGTGTTGAGCGATGAGGCGGAATTCTTGTATAAGACGACGGATTTCTACGCGCCGGCATATGAGCGCTGCATCCAATGGGACGATCCTGACCTGGCAATCGCTTGGCCTAACTTGGGCTTGCATCCTCAACTGTCTGCCAAGGATCAAGCAGGCGCGAGCCTTGCCCGTGCCGAAATATTCGACTGACTGGGCATGCCGTCACCTGCTGTGCTCTTGGCTGGCAGCGTACGAAAATTTCCTTGTCACAGGGGCCGCTCATGCGGCGGAGTTGCCGTCGCGAAGTCCTAGGGGACTTCCCGGGAGCTTCGGGGAGCGGAATTCTCTTCCCGGTTCGTGGCGAGCACACCCGTCGTCACGCCTGATTTTGTTACGCGTGGGGACGCAGAGCTAGGTCGGGATTGAGGCAAGCCGGAGTCATGAAGTGGCCTTTGTACGTTGGTTTGTCGCCACGATCATGGTGAAACTGCCAGCATGGCGGGGTACCGAGTGGCGTGCTGGGGGCGGCTGGACCCACAGCGACTAAAATGCAAAATAAAAGTTTTTCTTGGTAATCAAAATTAGATGAAATACGAGATCTATGTCGCATAAGATTTTGGTTACGGGGGGCGCAGGCTATATCGGTTCACATACGGTGGTCGAGTTGCTGAAAACGAATGCAGATGTCGTCGTACTGGATAACTTCTGCAATAGCACTCGTATGGCATTGACACGGGTAGAGAGAATTGCCGGTAAGCGCGTAAATTTTTATGAAGGCGATATTCGAAGTTCAAACCAACTACTCAAGATCTTCCGGGAAAACGAAATCGGATCGGTCATTCATTTTGCAGGGCTGAAGGCGGTCGGCGAATCTGTGGCGGATCCGATTTCTTATTACGAGAACAATGTCGCAGGAACCATCCAGCTCTTGAAGGTCATGCGACAATGCGATGTGAGGTCTTTCGTGTTTTCTTCCTCTGCAACGGTGTACGGCGACCCCGCTTCCATGCCGGTGCGTGAGGATTTTCCTCGTTCCGCGACCAACCCCTACGGACGTTCTAAGTTGATGGTTGAGGAAATTCTCGAAGATCTATGTAATTCAGAGGCTGGTTGGCGAATTGCTCGCCTTCGTTATTTCAATCCTGTGGGTGCGCATGCAAGCGGTGAAATCGGCGAAAACCCCAACGGCATTCCCAATAACCTCTTGCCCTACATTGCCCAAGTCGCCATCGGCAAGCGGGAATGCCTGAGTGTTTTTGGAGGTGACTACCCCACCCTTGACGGCACTGGAGTCAGAGATTTCATTCATGTCGTCGATCTCGCAAACGGCCACCTCGCAGCCCTGAACTACCTTCGTACCAATGAAGGTTTGTTGACGGCAAATCTGGGAACAGGCTCAGGCGTCAGCGTGTTGCAAATGATCGAGGCATTTGAAAAGGCCTGTGGCAAATCCATCAATTACAAGATTGTTGGTAGACGCCCGGGTGACGTCGCTGAGTGCTGGGCTGATCCTTCTTATGCTAAGGAAAAGCTGGGCTGGGAGGCACGTCGCTCTCTAGATGAAATGTGCGTGGACGCGTGGCGGTGGCAGTCCAAGAATCCTAACGGTTTTGTTATCTGAGTGAATGATTGATGAAAGCACAACTTAGAAAAATTGCACGAAAGATGGCCGGCTGGCCAGTGCTTGGTCGATTTGTACGCATCGGAATCGCGGTCATACGTTTGCCCGAAGCAAATCACCGCAAGCTGATTTTCGAAACCCAGCAGCTTCCCGGAATTCTCCAGGCGATCTCAGAGATCAATCATCGTCAATTGACGAGCGTGACCGCAAAGGACAACCTGACCAGGTCGGTGCCCGTCGCGTTGCGTAATATCACGCGCGCCTCGAAGGCGCTGGAGCAGGATGTCAGGGCCACGGATGGCCGTTTGGACACGGTTTCGCAGTCAATGTCGGAGGCTAGGGCGCAGATCGAGGGGATGACCGAATCGATTCAGTATCTCCTCCAACGCACGGAGTTCGTGCGCAGCGAACTAATGTTCGAGATGCGCTATGGCGCGGGCAGCTCAACCGCTGATCAGCGGGTGGAATCCAGCGACGAAATTCAACCCCGGGTTGTCGCAGAAGAAAAGGTTTCCGCGGCAAAGGCAGCGCAAGCGCTACGCGTGAACTTGGGCTGCGGGCATGTTCCTCTTGCCGGCTATCTGAATGTCGACAGTCGTGACCTGCCCGGCGTCGATATCGTGGCTGAGGTCGGACAGCTGCCTTTCGCACCGGGCGAGCTCAGCGAAGTATTTTCCGCACATCTACTCGAGCATTTTCCCCAGGAGAAGCTGCGGCGTGTCCTGCTGCCGTACTGGTTCTCCCTGCTGAGGGTTGGCGGTACCTTCAAGGCCATCGTTCCGGATGCTGCGGGCATGGTTCGCGCGTACGCGTCCAACGAATACACCTTCGACAACTTCCGCCAAGTGACATTCGGTGGACAGGACTACAACGGGGATTTCCATTTCAATATGTTCACTTCGGAGTCCATGCGCCAGCTTCTGCTGGAGGCCGGATTCATCGATGTCGAGGTGATTGCCGAAAACCGCGAGAACGGTGGGTGCAAGGAATTTGAAATCACCGCACGGCGTGGTCAAGGGAGCCAGTTGAATGGTCAATAAAGACGCTTATTTCCCCTCGGTGTCGGTGATCATCAATACGGACGGCCGCGCCAAGAGCTTAGCGATCTGTTTGGAAAGCCTGCGCTATCTTCGGTACCCGAATTTCGAGGTCGTCGTGGTTGCGGGGCCGACCAGGGACGGAACCCACGAATTGTGCGAGTCCTATGGCGACGCCATCAAGTACGGCGTTTGCCCCGAAAGAAACCTCTCTCAATCGAGAAACATCTCGATCGAAATCTGTTCTGGTGAGTTTGTTGCGTTCCTGGACGACGACTCCATTCCCGAGCCTGAATGGCTCAACGATGTGATGCCCGCGTTCCAGGATCCGGAAGTTGCGGTGGCCGGAGGCTTTCTCCACGATCACACTGGAAAGACTTATCAGTGGAAGTTCGGCACGCTGGATCGCTTTGGCGGGGCCGATACCTCTTGGACCCGTGCGACGCCGGAATTCAACTTCCCTGGAAGCTTCAACTACCCGCACGTGATGGCCAACAGCGTGTTCAGGCGGTCGGCGATCGTTGAAGTCGGTGGTTTCGATGAGGAGTACGAGTACTTCCTCGACGAAAGCGACATCATTCTTCGCTTCGTCGATGCAGGCCTGAAGGTCGCCCAACTGGACAAGGGCTTCATCCATCACAAATACATGCCCAGTCACATCCGCAACGAATCGCGGGTGCTGACGAGCTGGTACTCGGTGGTCAAGAACAAGGCTTATTTCGCCTTGCGCCATGCTCGCGATCACGTCGGCGTGGGCGAGATCGTCGCGGCAGTGAACACCTTGATCGAGGAATTCAGGGCTGGCGTGAAATGGGCGATCGGAGAGGGCAAGCTCGGAGCCGAGTATGCCGAACGGTTCGAGGAAGAAGTTGATCGTGCGCTCCAGGACGGCCTGACGCGCGGATTGAACGGCGCCAGAAGGATTCCTGGTCCCGAGCCGATGAAGGGGGCGCCGGGGCTGACTCGATTCATACCTTGGCTCGAAGCACGAGCCCAACGCTGCTTCGTTCTGGTGAGCAAAACCTATCCCCCGGGGAACACCGGCGGCATTGGGCGCTATGTCCATCAGCTGGCTGTGGATCTCGCGAAGCTCGGGCACCAGGTGCATGTGCTGACGACCGGAAGCGAGCACGACCGCGTCGATTTCGAAGAGAAGGTCTGGGTGCACCGGATCAGCCCCAGGGAATTCGAAGCACCATCCGGACTGGCGGTGCCGCGGCATATCTGGAACTACTCCCAGACGATGCTGGAAGAAGCCCGGGAGATCGCCAGTCGCCGTTCCATCGAAGCGGTCTATGCGCCGATCTGGGACGTCGAAGGCGTCGCGTTCCTGGTGAGCAAGGAATTCCCCTTGGTCACCAGCCTTCAGACCACTCTGGCGTTCTATCTCGCCTCCAATCCGGAGAAGAGAAAGGACGAGGATTTCATGAATTCATTCGTGACGCCCATGCTTGCTTTGGAGCGGCGGATGATGAAGGAGAGCGACGGCATTCACGCCATCAGCCAGGTGATCGTGGAAGAAATCCAGGAGGCCTATGCGTTCGAGTTCGATCCGAAGAAGTTGAATGTGCTTCATCTGGGCCTGCAGGATTGGTCTCAGGAGAACAACGAGAGTCTTCAGCCCATGCCGGCCGGTGTTGTGCGCATGTGTTTCGTAGGAAGAATGGAGTTGCGCAAGGGGGCGGACGTTTTTCTCGCCATCGCTCCCCGGCTACTCGAGAAATACCCGCTACTTCATATCGACATCGTGGGAGAAGACGGCATCCCCCAAGCGGATGGCACGACCCTGCGCGCGGTATTCGAAGCTGCAAATCCCCCAATTCGCGAAAGTGGACGCATAGTATTCCACGGGAGCGTTTCCGATGCCCGCCTGCGCGCCTTCTATGCGGGGGCGGACATCATCGTCGCACCATCCCGGTTTGAATCGTTCGGTCTGGTCCACTTGGAGGGCATGATGTTTGGCAAGCCGGTGGTTGGCGGCGACATCGGCGGCATGAAGGAAGTCATACAGGGCGAGGAGACCGGATTGCTGGCAACGCCAGGCGACCAAGAGTCGCTTTTCCAGTGTCTTGTGCGCCTCGTCGACGACCCGGAATATCGCTCGAGGCTTGGTAGGGCTGCCCGGGAACGGTATCTGTCCAAGTTTCAGTCCGAGAAGATGGCCAAGGGATTGATTCAGGTTTTCGAAAAAACAAAGGGAGAGAAGAAATTTGAAGATCGCTTACATCAATAGCGTCTGCAAGCGGCACGATGCAATATCCAATGCAATACGGGATGAAATAAATTGGGTGCGCGAGGCCGGGCACGATATTCGGTTTTATGCGTATGCCTGCGATTATCAAGAATTGCCTTTTGTGTATGTGGAAAGAGAATCCGATATTGCGTTCGACCCGTTTTTTCAGGCGTGCGATCTCGTTCTTTTTCATTTTGGTATTTACTATCCGCTTTTCAACCTCCTACCCGTGGTCCGGGCTGGCGCAAAGAGAATCGTAGTCTTCCATAACATCACGCCGAAGGCGTTTTTGCCTTCGTCCGCTCACGCAGTAATAGAGCGCTCGTTCGAGCAGGTCAGCAACATTGCTTTTGCCGATCATGTGGTTTGCGACAGCGAAACGAACCGGCAGATTCTTCTGGATGCGGAGATCCAAGTTCCCACCACGGTGCTTCCGCTGAGCGTGCACAACAACTTGCGCCCGCCCGCCAAAAAGCCGAGCTTCGACGATGGCATCCTGAGGCTGGTATTCCTGGGCCGGTTGGTCAAGTCCAAGGGGCCCGTCGACCTGCTCATGGCCGTTTCGAAGGTTCTGGATCGTCACGCGGCGTGGCAGGTGCGCCTGGACATGGTGGGTAACGTCAATTTCTCGGACACTCGCGTCGTCGCCGACGTCAATGAGCGGCTGAGCGCTTTGCAGCAGAAATATGGGGCAAGGTTTTCCACAAAATTTCATGCAAATGCCTCGGAAGAAGATAAGTGCCGGATTCTTTCCGACGCCGATCTCTTCGTCCTGCCGACCTACCACGAAGGGTTTTGTGTGCCCATCTTGGAGGCGTTCGCGAGTGGATGTTGCGTGATTGCTTACGAAAACAGCAATACGCCGGCGATTTCGGGTGGCTTGGCCACATTGGTGCCTACGGGCGATCTCGAGCTGCTGGCGGAAGCCATTTCGCGGGTCGGTGCAACTGTCCGCTCTTCGCAGTGGGGGGCGGAGGGCGGAATGTACGCCGACAAGGCTGCCGAAGCGGTGAGCTACACGCAAAATTTCTCGCCTGCAGTCATCAGGACGCGCTATCTCCGATTCATCGAGGAGCAGGCTCCCAACTTCTAGTGGCGTCTCTCGCCGCACGTCGGCGCCTGGACGCAAATCGAAGCCGGGGCGTGGGGCTTCGGTCGTTGCTGCCTAGCTGGCTGGATGTGCGGGCGTGGCCGCAGCCAACATGCGTTGCAAGGTGTCTTTGAGCAAAGGCGCTTGCAACGGCATGTCATGCCTGGATGCGAGCTCCTGCAACTTGTCTGGATTGCCGCACAACCGATGCACCTCATTGGGTCGTACGAAGCGAGGATCGACCTTCACCTCCATGGCATGGTTGGTCAACTGTTCGAAGGTATCGATAACATGCTGCAACGTATAGGGCTCGCCTGAGCAGACGTTGTAGGTCTCCCCGGGCTTGCCACGTGCAAGCAGGAGCAGATAGGCATCGCAGACCATCTGGATGTCGTTGAACTCGCGCTCGACATGCAGGTTGCCCAACGAAACGGAAGAGGCGCGCGCGGCGAAGTGCTTCGCGAGCTTGGGAATCAGGAAGTTCGAATCCTGACCGGGGCCGGTGTAGTTGAAGGGGCGCGTGATCACGAGATCGAGCCGGTCCGCATAGGTACGGGCCATGTACTCCATTGCGAGCTTGCTCATCGCGTAGTGATTGACCGGTGAAGGCGGCTGTGTTTCCGCGATAGGCGATTGCGCTGTGTTGCCGTAGACGTTCGCGCTGCTGGCCAGCAACACTTTTCTCGGACGAGCAGGCAGTTGCACGAGCGCATCGAGCAGGTTCGTGGTGCCTATCACGTTGACGGCATAGAAATCCTGCTCCGCAGCATGTCCGACGAAGCTGATCGCCGCCAGGTGAACCACGGCATCCGGCTGCTGATCGAGCACTTCTTGCCGCAGGGCTTCCCGTTGCGTGAGGTCGGTGCGCAGGGCGACGACCTCATGACCTGCAGCGCTGGCCTGTTGTGCGAAGGGGCGGCCGGTAAAGCCGTCGGCCCCGGTCAGCAGGATCTTCAAAACGAGAAGCCTTGCGTGTTACGGCGCAGATCGGCCTCGACCATCATCTGGCAGAGTTGCTCGAGCGTTGTCGTGGGTTCCCAACCCAGCTTCGCCTTTGCCTTGGCGGGATTGCCGATCAGCAATTCCACCTCGGCCGGGCGGTAGAACTTGGGATTGATCCGCATCACCGTCTTGCCCGAGGCGGTATCGATGGCGACTTCGTCCTCGGCCGTTCCCTTGAACTCCACGGCGATGCCTGCGCCCTTGAACGCCATCTGGACGAAATCGCGCACCGTCTCGGTACGGTTGGTGGCCAGCACGAAGGTGTCGGGCTCGTCCGCCTGAAGCATGCGCCACATGCCTTCCACGTACTCCTTGGCAAAACCCCAATCGCGCTTGGCGTCGAGGTTGCCCAGTTCCAGTGTGTCCAGTTGACCGAGCTTGATCTTGGCGACCGAGTCGGTGATCTTGCGGGTCACGAACTCGCGGCCACGCAGCGGGCTCTCGTGATTGAACAGGATTCCGCTGCAGCCAAAGATGTCGTAGCTCTCACGGTAGTTGATCGTGATCCAATGCGCGTAGAGTTTGGCCACGCCATAGGGACTGCGCGGATAGAACGGCGTTTCCTCGATCTGGGGGATGGCTTGCACCTTGCCGAACATCTCGGATGTCGAGGCTTGATAGAAGCGGATTTTGGTATTGGTCAAGCGGATGGCCTCGAGCAGATGCAGTGCTCCGACGCCGGTGATCTGTGCCGTCGCAGCGGGCTGGTTGAAGCTCACGCCGACGAAGCTTTGCGCAGCGAGGTTGTAGACCTCGTCGGGCTTAGCATCGTTGATCAAGGTCAGCGAACTGCCCAAGTCGGTCAGATCGTATTCGACTAGATGAAGATCCGGATTGTCCTGGATCCCGAGTTCCTCGATACGCCAGAAGTTGACCGAACTGGTACGGCGGTAGGTGCCGTAGACGATATAGCCCTTGGACAGCAGCAACTCGGCCAAATAGGCGCCGTCCTGCCCTGTGATGCCGGTAACAACAGCGCGCTTCTTCATAGTAATTTCTCTCCGGGTTTCTTGATGAGTGAGGGGGACAGGGTGCTGGTAGAGACAGGCGGAGGTGTCTCGATCGTGAACCGCGTATTTTGCGTCATGCGCCAGACCCGCCGCTTCCGCCAGGACCAGAGCTTTCGGATCGGTGTTCTGGCGAGGTTCGATTCGCAGTGCACAGGGCGCGGACTGCCGTCTCGATGGGATGCCCGGCGCCAGGTTGGCACGCGCGGATCCTGAATCGCCCCATCTTGCGCGCACCCTCATGCCTGTCGAACCACCCGGCAAGCTCGTCGGCCACGGCCTGCGTAGTGCAGATGGCGCCGTCGCTCTCGCCCAAGGTTTTCAGCCATTGCAACTGATCGCCCGAGAGGCCGTCGCCGAGCCCGGGACCTTTGGGCAACTCGTGGATCATGAATTCGACGCGCACGCCCAGATGGCGCAAGCGCCGGAGGAATTCCCTCTGCTCACGGGCGACTGGCAGCGGGAACTCCAAGCCGAGAAAGACGTCGCCGGGCCGTGCGTCGATCCAGGCGTCCGCAAGGCTTGCGGGTGGACAGTCCAGGACCTCGAGGGCGAACTGCCGCGCGTACTTGTAGCCTGGCATCCCGGGCGCGGTATGAATGGGTTCGACCCGGCAGCCCTTGCGCGGCGTCGCGAAAAGTGCGCGTAGCAGGGATCTGTCGGCGATCTGCTGGTTGTCGTTTCGACTCTCCTTCATGGCCGCCGAGACATCGACGAGCAATTGCCGAGCGGCAGGCAGCGGCAGCGTGGCGGCGATGCTCTGTGCCATCTCGCCCAATGCAGCCGCATCCAGGCGATCACGTGTCCCAATCGCCCGGATCAGCCCGCCGCGTCCGTGTGTAGCCTTGACCGCAAAACGCTCGATGGCATCCGCGTACTCGCGTGCACACCGCTGCGGCGAATGTGTGTCTCGAACCAGTTCACGCGCCGTCGCTGCGTATCCGCGC
The DNA here is from genome assembly GCF_037204085.1 of Variovorax sp. CCNWLW235. Taxonomy (NCBI): domain Bacteria; kingdom Pseudomonadati; phylum Pseudomonadota; class Betaproteobacteria; order Burkholderiales; family Comamonadaceae; genus Variovorax; species Variovorax sp. CCNWLW235. The sequence continues at coordinate 25,728 of NZ_JBBCBW010000025.1, forward strand.
CGTATGGAGGGCGAATTTCTCAGTTGCTCGAGAGCTTCGATCAGTTGTGCGTCGGTGAAGTCATCGGGCAGCATCCACACCGCCTCACGGGGCAGGAAGGCCATCGAGCCGTTGGCGTTCGTAATGGTCGCAGCCGCGTGGCCCATCGCGTCGAGCACCGCAGCCGACGTTTCGCCGCGCGAAAGCGTCCTTAACTGGACAGCGATATCACAGGCGCTCAGGTAGCAATGGAAGAGTTCCTTGTCCACCCAGCCGGTGATGCCGGCCTGCCCCTGCGTTGCAGCGACGTCCAACTCAAGCCGGGCGCCGTAGGCGCCCTTTTCGTTGTCTCCCACGAATACCAGCTTGCATCGGAGATCGCCGGCCAAGGATGAAGCCTGCCATGACTGCAGCAGGCGATGGTTGAGTTTGGTAGGGTTGAGCATGCCAAAGGAACAGACGAGGATGTCGCTCTCCTCCAGTCCCAATGCTGCGCGTGCTTCGGCACGCCTGCCGCTGTCTGCAGTCGGCAACGTGCGAAGAAGAGGGATCAATGCCCAGTCCGCAGCAGCGGCATTCCCGATCCATTCTTGGGCCAGCTGCATCGAGTGGGGCGAGTGGACAATCACGCCTTGCGCGTGCCGCAGCACGTCCAAGTTGCAGGGGTACTTGAAGGAGGCGGCTTCCGGGTCTTGCGCGCTGAAATGTTCCGCGACAGCAGGGTATCCGTGCGAGTCGTAGAGCGCACGCGTCCAACGGTTCGCATGTCCGCTTACGAATTCGCGATAGGCCTGTATGTTGCCCAGAAAAAAATCGTGCAGCACCACGGTGCCGGGAATCTCGGCAATCAGCTCGAACATGTGCTCGTGGAAGTGCGAGTTGCCGAAGTGGTACAGCACGCGATCGAATGCGCCGGAGTTCTGCCGGAACCAATCGACGCTTCGCAGCGCAAATTTCCCTGCAATCGACGGCTCGTCGATATCTGGAAGCTTTGCGATCAGGTCGATCTCGTAGTAGCGTGACAGTTCGGGCAGAAGCAACGCGCTGTAGTCTGCAATGCCGCTTCGTTCGGGCGGCAGTGGCGACACGTAGGCCAGCCTGGGCCGCGGCAGCCGGCGGGGCGGTGGCTGTTGCTGCGCAATCCGCGGCGCAGCAGGCGCATGCAAGGCTTCCAATCCCGCCAGAGCGCGCCGGGCCGATTCCTCCCATGAGAACTTCCGTGCCTGAACCAGGCCGTGCCTGGCCAGATCGTCGTGGAAGGCTTGGTCCGTCAGTGCCCGTGCAATCTTCTCTGCGATCGACGAGGCGCTGCGCGGATCGAACAGCGCGTCCTCGCGGCCGATGACCTCCGGGAGACTCGACGTATTGGCTCCGATGACGGCCGCTCCGCACTGCATGGCTTCGAGCGCGGGCAACCCGAATCCTTCGTGCCAGGACGGGAAAACGAAGAGCCTGCAGCAGTTGTAGAGATCGACCAGATCCGCTTCGGGTACGAATCCGGTCATTGCCACGTCCCCGTCGGACAGCCTGAGGTCTCGCGCAAGCTGCAGCAGTCTGTTGCGATCGCTGTCCCGCGCGGAACACACGATGGCCAACTGGTGGCCGTGCCGCAGGTCGCCTGGAAGAAGCGCGAACGCCTCGATCAACCCCTCGAGGTTTTTCCGGTGGTCAATTCCGCCGGTGTACATGATGAAAGCCTTGCGAAGGCCGTAGCGCTCGCGCAGTTCCTGCAGGCGCTCCGCGGAAACGGTAAGCTTCCTGAAATGGCCATAGGCCGCGGTGGAAATGTTGATGCAGCGATCGACGTCGAGCCCCAGATGGGTGATGCCTTCCTGGCGCGAAGACTCCGAGATGGCCAGCCACATGTTGGCGCGTTGCAGCGCCGCGACCTTGCCCATGTACCATGAACGGACTCTTGCGTTGTCAAGATATGGATGGGGATTGATCAGCGGGATCAGGTCGTACAGCGTGACTGCCGTGGGCATGGCTGCAAACTCGCCGATGCTGGTGACCGATGGGTCGCCCAATCCTTCGAAAAGGCTCGAGACGTGTACCGCGTCGGGTTGCAGGCTCCACAGGAAGGCCTCGTAGAGCTTGCCTTGTGCGCCTTGCCCGCTTGTATTGGTGAGGCCGGGTGCCGGATACCAGACGCGAAGATTCCCGGGATCCACCACGCCGTCAAATGTGGTCCTGATATCGTCGACCGCATCGGCAAAATATCCATTCAGTGCCAGTACGATCTCGTGCTCGCCTGCGCGAGCGGCCATGGCCCGGGCCAGGGAGGACGAATAACGTCCGATTCCGCGGGTTCGGCTACCCACGGATTGCGCGCCCTGGAGGTCGATCACGATCCGCATCAGAGGCTTTCCGTTCCACGCCGGCTTTGCCGCAGCTGCCGGGCGACGATGGCTGCATCGGGCGATAAGGTTTGAAAGTCCCGCTCCTCAGGAGCAATTCGCGCACCATGAAGTACCGCATGCACGCGCCGCTCCAGCGATGGCATGCTTCTCAAGACGAGTCGAGCACCCCGGTTCAACAATGGGTGACGGTGAGCCGTTGCGGCCACGCACTGGATGACCGGCTTCAGACGCCGTTTGATGCCGCTGAATACCCGTCCGTCCCTGAAGGCGGAGAGCAATCGGCGCGCCGGGGTCTGTGCGGGAGGTTGTGTGCCGGATGGCTCCTGCTTCATCCGGCGCTCCCACACCGTGCATGTCGGCCATGAGCGCTCCGTCGGCCGTACAGGCGCGCGGCCTTGCCGATCAAGGCAATCCGGGAAGACCGTAGTACGTCGGTGCCGATACAGGCGCGACGAGGGGCATGCTCCAATGCTTGCGCGAGCACGGCGTTTTCAAGATCTCGGATGCACAAAGCAAGGATGGGGGAGTTGTTGTTTTGAGTCATGTGCTGCTTGCGCTGAGGGTTTTTCTCCCATGGGCTGCACGTTCTCGCCCGATGTCTTCCATTTTACGAAGTAGTACGACCGTTTCTTGGCATGATGGCGCCACACCGATAAGAACGCTCATGATGAAAGTCTCGTTTGCCCTGGAAAGTGTCTTTTTGTGATGCAAGGGCTTGATTCACTGCGCCGAGTAGCGCGCCGGGTACCCAAGGCGGCGTTTTGGCTGATCACGCCTTGGCGCATGCGTGAGCGGCTTCAGTTCTTGCGCGAAAGATCTGCCCGAGAAGAGAAAGCGCAGGCGTTGGCCGAACTGATCGATCAAGAGCGTTTGCGGCTGGAGTCCCTTCGGCAAGGAGCGTCGAGAGAGGGGCGCCCGGCCCTCGATATGCAGGACGTGTCGGACGTGATCGAGGCGGCGGGTTTGCCTCCGGAGCAGGTTCTTTGGTCGCCGACGGGGGCCGATTCCATCACAGGTCGACGTGAAGCTGCACGGTTTCTCGTGGACATGCTTCGCGAGCGCAAGGATCTCCGCGCGCGGTTTCCCGCGGCGTTTTCCGCACTCGGCGGCGGTGGATTGGCGGATTGGGTGGCCAGTGCCGACGGACAGGCGAATCTGCAACTGACCCCCGAGGGCGCGCAGCATCTGGTTTCACTTTTATCCGGGGACTTTGCCGAAAGAGCCAGGCAAACCTTCCTGACCAGCGAAGAAATCCGCGCTGCCTTGCCGCATGGTTTGTTGCCATCGGGCAGGCGCAGCCTTTTTCGGTGGTTCATGCAGCATGGGCTGCATACCAACGAACTGGAGCTCGAAGAGGTCTGGTGGCTGTTCCTGCAGGCCGAGGAGAATCCGTGCCTTGAACTGCGTCGTGCATTCCTGTTCACCCCGGACTGGCAACAACGCTTTCCTGATGGATTGACAGTCTTTGGCTGGGCTCGTTTCTCGCGCTGGATCGACGAGGCCTACGGTGCCCGCGGCGCGCTGGCGTCTTTGCCCTCGGGAGGCGGCTTGCTCGAGCCGGCGCTGCAGATACGCTCGGCCTACTGGGCGCACGCCGCGTGGCAATCGCTGCATCCCCGGGCGCTGTCGGACGCGGCATCCGCATCAGCCCTGCTCGAATGGCTTGCCTCCGGCGAGAATGCGCAACTCGAACCAGAAGTACAGGCATGGTGCGCCAGCTTGGACAAGGAGTCGCTGATTCCCGATCTGCTGCGGGGTACGGTCAATGTCATCGGCCACTATTGCTATCCCTCCGGTTTGCGCGTTTCCGTGGAGGCCATGACCGAAGCCATGGAGCTGGCGGGCCTAAGGACTTCTCTTCGCGACCTCAGAACGGATTCAAGGGACGATCCTCGTCACATTCATTTCGATGGCCTGGAGTCCGGCGATATCACGATCATCCACGCGCAGCCGGAGCCTTTCTTCGCCGATGCCTACGCCAGGGCGGACCTGGCGCAGCGTTCACCGCGCACCTATCGCATCGCCTACTGGTACTGGGAGTTCGACTCGGTGCCCGAAGCCTGGGCAGCCCATGCCGAGCAGGTCGATGAGGTCTGGACTGCGACCGAGTTCATCGCGCGAGGACTGCGCGAGCGCCTGTCCGTTCCGGTGCGCACGCTTTTTCCCGGCGTGACTCTGGCGCCCTTCCAGGTTCGCGATCGCGCGTACTTCAATCTGGAGGACGACCGCTTCACGTTCCTGTTTACCTTCCACATGATGAGCGTGATGGAGCGCAAGAACCCGCTGGGCCTCATCCGTGCCTTCAAGATGGCGTTCGGTGCCGACGAGCCCGTCAGGCTCGTGCTGAAAACCTCGTTTGGCGATCGACATCCCGAGCAGTTCCAGGAGCTTTGCGAAGCCGCGGCCGACATGCCGTCCATCATGATTATCGATCAGGTGCTGAGTTCGGACGAGGTGCTGTCGCTCATGCACGCGTGCGATGCGTATGTCTCGCTCCATCGCAGCGAAGGCCTGGGCCTGACGATGGCCGAGGCGATGCTGATGGGCAAACCCGTGATCGCAACGGGTTTCTCGGGAAACATGGACTTCATGAACGACGAGAACAGTCTTCTCGTCCCGTTCGAGCGGGTGAAGGTTGGTCGCCCGATTCCACCCTATGACGCCGATCTGGAGTGGGCAGAACCGTCCGTCGAGCATGCGGCGCGGCTTCTGCGGCGGCTGTACGAGGAGCCTGAATGGGCGCGCGAGGTCGGCGCGCGCGGCAAGCTCAGCGCCGAGTACAACCTGTCGCTAGAAAGCGCGGGACGCCGGATGGCGCAGCGTCTCGAAGAGATCAGTGCACTGCTGCGCCGCAGCGTCCCTGCAGACAAGGCGCCGTGATCAGCGCTCGACTATTCGCCCGTGTTCCAAGTGAATCACGCGGTTGCACTCCTTGGCGATCAGGTCCGGCGAATGAGAAGCCAGGACCAGGATGCCGGACTTGGCCACCACATCCCGCATGCGCTTCTCTGCTTTTTCCGTGAACTCCGCGTCGCCCACGGACAGCCATTCATCCATGAGAAGGATATCGGCTTCAACGCTGGTGGAAATGGAAAAGGCCAACCGCATCATCATGCCGGTCGAATAGGTGCGCACGGGCATGTTGACATATTCGCCTAAGCCGCTGAATTCGCAGATCTCGGGTGTCAGCCTGTCGAGCTGCTTTTTGCTCATGCCCATGACGAGGCCGCGCAACATGATGTTTTCGACGCCGGTTGCATCCATCTCGATACCCAGTGACGGATCGATCAGGCTGGCTACGGTGCCTTGGCGCACGAACTCGCCTGACGATGGCTCGTACACACCGGCAAGGGTGCGCAGCAGTGTGGACTTGCCGGCACCGTTGTGGCCAACCAGTCCCAGCCGGTCGCCACTCTTGAGCTCGATGTTGATGCCGCTGAGTGCCTGGACCACCGTGACCCCGGTTTCCTTGCCGAAGCGACCGCCCGTGACGGAGGCTGCCAGTGTCTTCTTGAGCGACGCTGCGCCGGCTCCGTAGATCGGAAAGTTGACGGCGACGTTTTTGAGAGAGATGAATGCCATGTATCAGAGCCAGTAGACGACGCGGCGACGGTATTTGGAGAAGAGGACCGTGGAGGCCGCGAGGCAGGCAACCGTCCAGCCCAGGATGCCCAGCCAGCTGTGCACCTCGGCAACGCCACCCATCAGCGGCGTGCGCAGCAGGTCGAGCATCTGGGCGAACGGATTCCACAGGATGTACTGGGCGCGTCCTGGAAGGCTTTCTGGCAACCAGAAGACGGGTGTCAGGAACATCAGCATCTGCATCACGCTGGTCACGATCTGGGTCACGTCGCGATAGCGCGTGCAGATCAGACCCAGTAGCAGGCCAATGGCGTGCGCATTGACGATGAGGATGACGAACGCCGGCACGATGAGCAGCACCGACCACGACAGCGAGATCCCCGCCCACAATGCGACGGGGATATACAGCACGATCTGGTGTGCAAACTGGATCAGATTGCGGGCGATGCTGCGCCAGACGAAAAGGCTGATCGGAAAATAGCCCTGCTTGAGGTAGTTCGACGAGCCGACGAAGGCATTGCAGGCATCCGCGACCATGCTGGAGAAGAAGCCCCAGAAGATGATGCCGAGTGCGAGATGGGGAAAGAACTTGGAAAGCTCAGTGCCAAAAAGCGAGCTGTACAGCGGACCCATGCCTCCGATCATTGCGCCCATGCTCAACGTGAGCCACAAAGGTCCTAGCATCGAGCGCCGATAGCGCAGCACGATGTCGAACCAAGCGAGGGTCCACCAGATGTCGGTACGACGAGTGCCTTGCCACCAGTCGGACCAGGCGCTTCGGTGGAGATTCGAATGAACTTGACTCATGTACGCCCGTAAGTGTCTGCAAGGCGGACGATGTCGTCTTCGCCAAGGTATCCGCCGCATTGGACTTCGATGAGCACCAGCTCTTCGTCGCCAATATTGGTCAGGCGGTGTTTCTCTTTCAAGGGAATGTAGCGGTACTGACCAGGAAGCGTTTCATGCTCGGTTTCTCCGATTTGAACGATGCCGCGGCCCTGTACCACCACCCAATGCTCTGCGCGCTGGTGATGATATTGCAGCGATAGCGCTTCGCCCGGCCTGACGGTGATTCGCTTGACCTTATAACCCTCTTCCTCCTTGAGTGAGGCGTACGTGCCCCAGGGACGGTGGACCACCGGCGGCAGGTGCACGGTTTGGTGCTTGCGGGCCCTAAGCACGTCGACGACCTCCTTGACCTTTTGTGCGCTGTCCTTGTGAAGGACAAGGAGTGCGTCGGGTGTATCAACGATCACGAGGTCGTGGACGCCAATGGTGGCGACGACCTTCGGCCCATAACTGTCGACCTGTACATGCGTGCCGGTCGTGTCGAGGGCCACCACGTCATCCGGAAGCGTGTTGCCGCTGGCGTCGGCTATCAGCGCATTGGACACCGCAGGCCACGACCCCACGTCGCTCCAGCTGAACTTTGCCGGCACCACATGGACATTCGAGGCGCGCTCCAGCACCGCGTAGTCGATGCTGATGTCCGGCTGCAGGCCGAACGCGTGCAGATCGAAGTTGACTGAAGTGCCGGAGGTCTTGGCAGTTTCGAGCGCGTGCCTTGCCGCCCTGATCACGTCAGGGGCGTGCGTCTCGAGCGCCGCAATGATGGTGTCCGCCGTGAACGCGAACATGCCGCTGTTCCAGTAGTACCGCCCAGTGGCCAGATATTTCTGTGCCGTCTCAAGGTCGGGTTTCTCGACGAAACGCTTGACCCCCTGGCTCTCCCGGGACACGTGCTCGACCTCGATGTAGCCAAAGCCGGTATCGGGGCTTGTCGGGCTTACGCCAAACACGACGAGCTTGCCTTCCTGGGCCAGGCGGAAGGCTTCTGTTGCGCTGGCCACGAAAGCATGCACGTCAGGCACGAGGTGGTCCGCGGAAAGGACGAGCATCACCGTGTCGCCGCTGAACTGGCGCGCACATTGAAGGGCCGCGAGCGCGATGGCCGGGCCGGTGTTACGCCCCTTGGGCTCAAGGAGAAACGTCGTGGCCGGCGGGTCGCTCATCTGCCCAAGGACGTCCTTCGTGAGGAACAAATGGTCCTTGTTGGTCACGACCATGAGGTCGCCGGTTCCGCAAGCCTGTCCGCGCTCGACGGCCTGCTGAAGCAGTGTGGAGTCGCCGATCTTCATGAATGGCTTGGGAAAAGCCTGACGCGAAGCGGGCCAGAGTCTGGAGCCGGCGCCTCCCGAGAGCACCACTGAGAGTAGTCTCATTGTTTTCCTTTAGCTTTTTAACACGGCAATTTTACGGGCAGCCCCTCGCCCGCCCTTCGAGGGGTGTGGCGGCGGGCGCCGTCGTTTGTTGCGGCCGGTTGCGAAGATAATCCTGCCGCAAGGCGCGGCGACGCGATGTTTGGGCATCGTCCCGCCTATTTCAGGTATTTCCTCACAAGCTCCGCTCTATCCGTCTCGGCGGGCGCGCAATTTCTATGAAATCTGTTTATCGATTCATCCTCGGCCTGGCCGGACTTTGGCAAGGCCCCGGAATGATGGGGCGCGTGCAGCGGGCATGGCGAATGTTCAAGAAGTCGGGCTGGCCGGGCATCCGCTGGGAGTTGGGGCGGCGGATCGGCGGCTACAACGACTATTCGAAGTGGGTGCGGCGCTACGACACGCTCACGCCCGAGCTGCACGAGAAGATTGCGCAGCGCGTGGCGGCGATGAAAGACCGGCCGCTCATCTCCGTGCTGATGCCCACCTACAACCCCAACCCCGCATGGCTGCGCGAAGCCATCGAATCGGTGCGTGGGCAAATTTACCCGCATTGGGAACTGTGCATTGCCGACGACGCCTCTCCCTCGGCCGAAGTACGGCAGATTCTCAAGTCGTACAGCGAAACAGACCCGCGCATCAAGGTGGTGTTCCGTTCTGAAAACGGCCATATCTCCGCCGCGTCGAACAGCGCGCTGGAGCTGGCCGCAGGGCCTTGGGTGGCGCTCATGGACCATGACGATCTGCTCCCTGCGCATGCGTTGTTCTGGGTCGCCGATTGCATTGCTGAGCACCCCGGCGTGCAACTGATCTATTCGGACGAAGACAAGATCGACGAAGGCGGTCATCGCTTCGGACCGTATTTCAAGTCGGACTGGAACGTCGATCTGTTTCGGTCGCAGAACATGTTCAGCCACCTTGGCGTGCTTTCCACCGACCTCATGCGTTCGGTCGGCGGTTTTCGCGTGGGGCTCGAAGGTTCGCAGGACTGGGACCTGGTGCTGCGCTGCATGGAGCGTGTAGAGCCGGGGCAGATTCAGCACATTCCTCGCGTGCTTTATCACTGGCGCGTGCACGCCGAAAGCACGGCCCGCTCGATGACGGCCAAGCCCTATGCGGCCATTGCGGGCGAGCGGGCGCTGAACGAACATTTCGTGCGCACCGGTGTGCGCGCCGCTGCCGAGCACCTGGATTTCGGCTATCGCGTACGTTACGCCTTGCCCAACGTCTTGCCATTGGTTTCTGTAATTATTCCCACGCGCAACGCGCTGCAGTTGACTCGCCAGTGCGTCGACTCCATCTTGCAGAAGACGAGTTATTCGCAGTATGAAATCATCATCGTTGACAACGGCTCGGACGACGCCGCCGCGCTGGCTTGGTTCAAGAGCGTTGCGGCAGAGAACCCGAACATCCGCGTGCTGCGCGACGACCGGGATTTCAACTATTCGGCGCTCAATAACGGCGCGGCTGCCATTGCGCAAGGCGAGGTGCTTGCGCTGGTCAACAACGACATCGAAGTCATTTCGCCTGATTGGTTGAGCGAGATGGTGAGTCTTGCGTTGCAGCCAGGGGTAGGTGCGGTAGGTGCGAGGCTCTGGTATCCAGGCAAGACACTCCAGCATGCCGGTGTGATCCTGGGCATAGGAGGCATTGCCGCGCATTCGCATCGCGGCATGCCGGCCGGCAGAGAGGGCTATGCAGGGCGCGCGGCGCTTATCCAGTCGCTCTCGGCCGTTACGGCCGCTTGCCTGGTGATTCAGAAAAGCCACTACCTGAAGGTTGGCGGCCTTGACGAGGTGCACCTCAAGGAGTCGTTCAACGACATCGATTTTTGCCTGCGATTGCGCGAGGCGCGCCTACGCAACGTGTGGACGCCGTATGCGGAACTGTTCCACCACGAGTCCGCCACCCGCTCCAAGAATGTTTCGCAGCAGAAAAAAGAGCAGTTCCATGAAGAGGCCGCCTACATGCAGCAACGCTGGGGCGAGTTGCTGAAGAACGACCCCGCCTACAGCCCGAACCTCATGCTCGCGCGCGAAGACTTCAGCTACGCCTGGCCGCCGCGCCTGGCGCCGGTTTGAAGATGCAGGGTATTTCAGTCGCGCTTTGCACGCGCAATGGCGCGCGCTTCGTGGCGGCGCAAGTGCGCAGCATCTGCACGCAAGACCGGCCGCCGAGCCAGATCGTGCTTTCAGACGACGGTTCGACGGATGAGACCATTGCGACGGTGCGCAGCACTCTGGCAGATTGCGGCGTTGCCGAAGGCGTCGAGCTCGTCGTTTTCCGGAACTCACCGGCATTGGGCGTCACCCGCAATTTCGAGCAGGCAGTGCGGGCATGCACCCACGAACTCATCGCGCTCAGCGACCAGGACGACGTGTGGCACCCGGGCCGGCTGGCCCGCATGGCGGCTCGCTTCGAGGCGGCGCCCGAGCTGCTGCTGCTGCACACCGATGCCCGCCTGGTCGACGCCGAGCTCGCGCCGCTGGGCACTTCGCTCTTTCACGCGCTAGAGGTACGACCCGCCGAACTGGCTGCCATTGCAAACGGAAATGCCTTCGATGTGCTGTTGCGGCGCAATCTGGTCACCGGTGCCACCACCATGTTTCGCAAGGAACTGCTTGAATTCGCCTTGCCGTTCCCCGAGGGCTGGGTGCACGACGAATGGCTTGGCGCGGTGGCTGCGGCCACGGGCCGTGTCGACGTGCTGGCGGAGCCGCTCATCGACTACCGGCAGCATGCAAGCAACCAGATCGGCGCGCGCCGGCCGACGCTTGCTGAAAAGATCGGCAAGGCCTTTGTCGAGCGCGGAGACAAGCACTGGGCGCGGCTGCGCAGGGCGGAGGCGCTGCTGGACCGGTTGAGTTCCCTCGGCGCGAAGGTGCAACCGAAGTACCTCGAGGCCCAGCGTGCCAAGGTGGCGCACCAGCGCTTCAGGGCCGAGTTGCCCCGCTCGAGGCTTGCGCGCCTCGGTCCGGTGATGCTGGAGGCCGCTCGTGGCCGCTATGACCGCTTCGGGCGCGGCTGGCACGCGGTGGCGCAGGACCTGCTCGAGCGCGGGTAGCTCGGCACGCGAAACCGTGCTTAGCGGATGCTCGCCTTGAGCCGCCTGAACCGCCAGAACGCTCCCGAAGTCCACACCTTCAGCAAGCTGGTCACGTGCCAGTACAGGTGCTTCTTGCTGCTGCGGCTGGCGCGCTGGGCCTCGTGGCGCGCCAGCAGGTCTTCTCCCACCTGCAGCTTCCAGCCCGCGAGTTGAGTCCGGGCGCAAATGTCGAAGTCTTCGCCGTACATGAAAAAGCGCTCGTCGAAGCCGCCGATCTGGCGGTAGGCGTCGCTTCGAAACAGCATGAACAGGCCCGGAATCCAGGCGGGCACGGCCGGGCGCTCATAGCCCGGCTTCCGGCGGGTCACGATTTCGAGCGGCGTGATGATCTCGCGATGCTGCTCGGGGGTGCTCTTGCCCGGCTCCAGGATGCGCGGCGTCAGCAGGCCGGCGTCGGGTGCGGCCTGTGCAATCAGCGGCGCCAGCACGTCGCCGTCAAAGCGGATGTCCGGGTTGAGCACCAGGAACCACGGCGTTTCGCAGTGCTGGAAAGCCTGGTTGTGGTTGGCGCCAAAGCCCTTGGGCTGGGCGTTGTCGATGCGCTCGACCGGAAAGCGCCATTCCTGGCCCGCCAGCACATCGGGTTCGGGGATGTTCAGCGTGAGCACCACCTTGGCGGTCGATGCACCGCTGAAGCGGTCCAACTGCTCGAGCAGCGGCCTTATCAGCGCAAGCTGACCGTGGCTGACGATCGAAACGGTGATGGGGGGAAGGGAGGGGGAGGGCGCTGGCATGGTCTAATTTCGCTCGGGAATTCTAGAGTTCCCCAACACCCACACATGATTGCTCTGATCGTCATCAGTTTTTTTGCCTCTGCCTTCGCGGTGCAGCTGTTCATGCGCAGGGCGCGACGGCATGCGCGGCTCTACGGCACGGACATGCCCCAGCGCTTCCACAAGGGCCATGTGCCGCGCCTTGGCGGCGCCGGAATCATGTTCGGGATGGGCGTGGCCTGGCTGGCAGCCGGCATCACCGGAACCGATCCGTTCAACGTGTCGTGGCCGGTCAAGACATCGATGCTCACGCTGCTGTGCATTGCGCCGGCCGTCATCGCCGGGATCGTCGAGGACGTGACGCAGAACGTGAGGGTGCGCTACCGGCTGGGGCTCACCATCGGCTCCGCCTTGCTGGCCTGCTGGATGCTCGGGCTCAGCCTGTCGCGCACCGGCATCGAGGCTGTCGACGGCTGGCTGGCGCTGGTTCCCTATGGCGCCGTGCTGTTCGCGGCGCTCGCCATCGGCGGGCTGCCGCACGCCTTCAACATCATCGACGGCTACAACGGGTTGGCCGGCACCGTGGCCGTGCTGGTCTGCCTTGCCATTTCGCACGTGGCGCTCCAGGTGGGCGACCGCCAACTCGCGGCGATGATGGTCTGCCTGGTCGGCGCCACCGTCGGCTTTTTGATCTGGAACTACCCGCGCGGCAAGATCTTCGCCGGCGACGGCGGCGCCTATGTGTGGGGCATGGTGATCGCCGTAGCCTGCGTCACGCTCGTGCAGCGGCACCGTGTCGTCTCGCCGTGGTTTCCGATGCTGTTGCTGATCTACCCGGTCTGGGAGACGCTGTTTTCCATCTACCGCAAGCTCGCGCGCGGGCAGTCGCCCGGCACCGCCGACGCGCTGCACTTTCACCAGCTCATTTTTCGCCGCATCGTGCGGGTGGCGTTCGCGGATGACGAGGCTCGGCAACTGCTCGCCCGCAACAACAGGACCTCGCCCTACCTGTGGATGTTTGCGGCCCTGTCAGTGGTGCCGGCCGTGCTGTTCTGGAACAACACCATCGTCCTGATGCTCTTTTGCCTGCTGTTCGTCACGACTTATGTGGGTGCGTACCTGATGATCGTGCGATTCAAGGTGCCGCGCTGGCTGCGCCCGTGACGGCACCCAAGACTGCGCGCTTGTTGCGACAATTTCCTCTATCCATCGTCCTCACCGTTTTGGAGCCTGCCCGCCCATGACCGACCCCGTCCTCAACATTCCCCCGCGCGACAAGGCCGAGATATTGGCCCAGGCGCTGCCGTACATCCGCAAGTTTCACGGCAAGACCATCGTCATCAAGTACGGTGGCAATGCCATGACCGATCCGGCCCTGCAGGCCGACTTTGCGGAAGACGTGGTGCTGCTCAAGCTGGTCGGCATGAACCCGGTGGTGGTGCATGGCGGCGGCCCGCAGATCGAGGCGGCGCTCAACCGGCTGGGCAAGAAGGGCAGCTTCATCCAGGGCATGCGCGTGACCGACGCCGAGACCATGGAAGTGGTCGAATGGGTGCTGGCCGGCGAAGTGCAGCAGGACATCGTGGGCCTCATCAACCAGGCCGGCGGCAAGGCCGTGGGCCTGACCGGCCGCGACGGCGGCATGATCCGTGCGCAAAAGCTCAAGATGGCCGACCGCACCGACCCCAACCTGCATCACGACGTGGGCCAGGTCGGCGACATCGTCTCCATCGACCCCAGCGTGGTGAAGGCGCTGCAGGACGACGCGTTCATTCCCGTGGTCAGCCCCATCGGCTTCGGTGAGGAGAACGAGAGCTACAACATCAATGCCGACGTCGTCGCAGGCAAGCTCGCCACCGTGCTCAAGGCCGAAAAGCTCATGCTCCTGACCAACACGCCCGGCGTGCTCGACAAGGACGGCAAGCTGCTCACCAACCTGAGCGCACGCGAAATCGACGACCTGTTTGCCGACGGCACCATCTCCGGCGGCATGCTGCCCAAGATCGAAGGCGCGCTCGATGCAGCCAAGAGCGGCGTGAATGCGGTGCACATCATCGACGGGCGGGTGCCGCACGCCATGCTGCTCGAAATCCTGACCGACCAGGCCTACGGCACGATGATTCGCGCGCGCTGAGCCAATCAAACTCTGCGGGGCGGGCTCAGCCCTCGTACCCGTTCGGATTGCCCTGCTGCCAGCGCCAGCTGTCCGCACACATCTGGTCCAGCCCGCGATGCGCACGCCACCCCAGCGTGGCCTGCGCAAGCGAGGGGTCGCCCCAGTACGCGGGCACATCGCCAGCCCGGCGCGGGCCGATCTCGCAAGGAATCGTTCGCCCGCTCGCGCGTTCGAAGGCATGCACGACCTCCAGCACTGAAGCGCCCTGGCCGGTGCCGAGGTTCAGCGTGACAAGGCCTGGATGGGCCTCCGCATGCCGCAGGGCCGCGACGTGTCCTTCGGCCAGGTCCATCACGTGCACGTAGTCGCGCACGCCGGTGCCGTCGGGCGTGGGGTAGTCGTTGCCGTGGATCACCAGCTTGTCCCGCTGCCCCACGGCCACCTGGCACACGAAGGGCATCAGGTTGTTCGGCTTGCCTTGCGGATGTTCTCCGATGAGCCCGCTTTCATGCGCGCCGACGGGGTTGAAGTAGCGCAGCAGCGCGATGCGCCATTCCGGTTCGGCGCGGTGCAAATCGGTGAGTGCTTCTTCGACCATGTGCTTCGATCGCCCGTAGGGGCTGGCCGGCCTGCAGGGCGCGTCTTCCGGAATGGGTGAATGGTCGGGTTCGCCGTACACCGTGGCCGACGACGAAAAAATCAAGGTCCGCACGCCCGCCTGCTGCATGGCCGAAGCAAGCACAAAGCTGCCGTGCACGTTGTTGTCGTAGTAGGCCAGCGGGTCGGCCACCGAGTCGCCGACGGCCTTGAGGCCGGCAAAGTGGATCACGGCCGAGAAACGTTCACTCCCCAGCACGCGGTCGAGCAGGCCCCTGTCGCGCACGTCGCCTTCGACGAGCCGTGGCGCGCTGCCCGTGATCTGGCGCAAGCGTTCCAGCACCCGCACGTCGCTGTTGCCCAGGTTGTCCAGGATCACCGGCACATAGCCGGCTGCGGCCAACGCCACGCAGGTGTGGCTGCCAATGAAACCCGCCCCTCCGGTCACCAGTACGCTGTTGGCCATGAAAAACTCTTTACTTTGTCAGGGAAGTTGATTCTGTACGAGCTTTCCCGCCCCGTTTGCACGCGCTCACTGCGCGGCCCTGTGCGAGAATCAATTGATTACATCTTTGCACGCGCTCCCATGCAGAACGAAGAGACAAGCTATCCCGGCGTAGAAACTCCAACAGAGCCGCTGGCAGCCGCCGCCCCCGTGCGAAAGCGCCCCAAGCCAGGGGAAAGGCGCGTGCAGATTCTGCAGGCGCTGGCCGCCATGCTGGAACAACCCGGCGCCGAGCGGGTGACCACCGCGGCACTGGCAGCCCGGCTGGACGTGAGCGAGGCTGCGCTTTACCGCCACTTCGCGAGCAAGGCTCAGATGTTCGAAGGCCTCATCGACTTCATCGAGCAGAGCGTCTTCACCCTGGTCAACCAGATCCTCGAGCGCGAAGGTGCCACCGGCGCGCAGCAGGCCGCCAGAATCCTCACGCTGCTGGTGCAGTTTGCCGAGCGCAACCCGGGCATGACGCGCGTCATGGTGGGCGACGCACTGGTGTTCGAGAACGAGCGGCTCCAGCAGCGCATGAACCAGTTCTTCGACAAGATCGAAGCCACGCTGCGCCAAGTGCTGCGCGGCACGGCCGCCGCTGACGGTTCTGCGACCCCCACGGTCGACGCGCAGGTGCGCGCCGCCGCGCTCACGGCCTTTGTGGTGGGTCAGTTGCAGCGCTTCACGCGCTCGGGCTTCCGCCGTGCGCCTTCGGAACATCTCGAAGCCACGATCGCGCTGATCGTCTAGCGGCAGCGCGGGCGCGCCGCCGGTCGCGGGGATCGCCTCCTATCGAGGCGATAGTTGAATATGACGTGACGCCGTCATATTCATTGACAGAATACATGGGCTCCACAACACACGAGGAAAGCCCATAAATGACCGAGCTCACTACCGAAAACGGCGCGCCCGTCGAGAACAACCAGCAGTCGCAAACGGCTGGCGTCAACGGCCCTGTGCTGATGCAGGACCACAACCTCATCGAGAAGCTTGCGCGCTTCGACCGCGAGCGCATTCCGGAGCGCGTGGTGCATGCGCGTGGATCGGGCGCCTTCGGCACTTTCGAAGTCACGGCCGACGTGTCGAAATGGACGAAAGCCAAATTCCTCGGCCAGGTGGGCAAGAAGACCGAAGTGCTGGCTCGTTTCTCGACCGTGGCGCTCGAACTCGGCTCGGCCGACACCGTGCGCGACCCGCGGGGCTTTGCGCTCAAGTTCTATACCGAAGAAGGCAACTACGATCTCGTCGGCAATAACACGCCGGTCTTCTTCATTCGCGATCCGCTCAAGTTTCCGGACTTCATCCATTCGCAGAAGCGCGACCCCTACAGCCACGTGCAGGAGCCCAACAACGCGTGGGACTTCTTCTCGCATTCGCCCGAAGCCACCCACCAGTTCACCTGGCTCTTCGGCGACCGCGGCATTCCGAAGAGCTACCGTCACATGGATGGCTTTGGCTCGCACACCTTCCAGTGGGTAAACGCCAAGGGCGAGGCCTTCTGGGTCAAGTACCACTTCAAGACCAACCAGGGCATCGAGACCTTCGTGGCCGAAGAGGCGCAGCGCGTGGGGGGCGAAAACCCGAACCACCACCACCTCGACCTGCTGCACTCCATCGAGCGCGGCGAGTTCCCGACCTGGAAGGTGCAGGTGCAGATCATGCCCGTGGCCGAAGCGCAGACCTACCGCTTCAACCCCTTCGACCTGACCAAGGTCTGGTCGCACAAGGACTATCCGAAGATCGACATCGGCATCCTCACGCTCAACCGCAACCCCGACAACTACTTTGCCGAGATCGAGCAGGCTGCATTCAACCCCGCCAACTTCGTGCCCGGCATCGGCCCGTCGCCCGACAAGATGCTGCAAGGCCGCCTGTTCAGCTACGGCGACACGCAGCGCTACCGCCTGGGCATCAACCACACGCAACTGCCGGTGAACCGTCCGCACGCCACCACGGCGCAAAACTACGGCCGCGACGGCGCGATGCGCAGCGACGGCAACGGCGGCCGCGGGCCCAACTACGAGCCCAACAGCTTCAGCAACGCGCCCAAGCAGACCAACGAGCCGGTGTATGCGCCGCTCGAGATCCACGGCTGGACCGGCAGCCACCAGTGGCAGCAACACCCCGAGGACACCGACTTCGTTCAGGCCGGCGACCTTTATCGCCTGATGGACGAAGCAGCCAAGGAGCGGCTGGTGAACAGCATCGCGGGCGGGCTGGGCGCCGTGACGCGGCAGGACATCATCGACCGCTCGATCGGCTACTTCCGCCAAGCCGATGCCGACTACGGCGCGCGGCTCGAAAAAGCCGTGAAGGCCGTGCAGGCGAAGATCAAGGGCGAGGAAGTGAGCGTCCAGGTCGGCAAGCCGGCGCACGACGCAAGCCGGAGCTGATCCGCCGCAGCCCATGGGTACCCAGGGTACCCACGGCGCCGCATGGGTCCGGATGGCGCACTCGACTTGCCTGGTTGCGAGGCGTACGATCAGCGCCCCCTTGCCGCTGAGTCGCGGCGACAAGCCTGTGTTCGCGTAGCTTCTGAACGGAGGTTCGTATGAGCTATCACCTGGAAGGTCGCCTGCTCGAGGTTTGCAACTGCAATGTCCTGTGTCCCTGCTGGATCGGCGAGGACCCCGACAACGGCACCTGCGACACCATCGTCGCGTGGCGCATCGACAAGGGAACCATCGACGGCATCGACGTCGGCGGCAACACCATCGCAGCCGTGGCCCACGTGCCCGGAAACATCCTCCAAGGCAACTGGACGGCGGCCATCTTCGTCGACGACAACGCCTCCAAGGAGCAGGAAGAAGCGCTGCTCAAGGTTTACACCGGGCAAGCCGGCGGGCCGATCGCCGACCTGGCCAAGCTCATCGGCGAGGTCGTGTCGGTCGAGCGGGCGCCCATTCGCTTTACGGTGAACGAAGGCAAGGGCGAGCTGGAGATCGGCACCGACTACTACGCCGAACTCGAGCCCTACCGCGGCGCCACCGGCGGCCAGACCACGCTGTCCGACACCGTGTTTTCCACGGTGCCGGGCGCGCCGGTGTTCGTCGGCAAGGCGCCCACCTACCGATCGAAGAACCCCGCCCTCGGCATCGACCTCGACATCAAGAACCACAACGCGCTGCAGAGCACCTTCGTCTTCGACTCATGAGCGCCACGCCGGCCAATGCCGTCCGGCACCGCCGCGTGTTCCTGCCGGTTCTTGCCGCGCTCGCCACGCTCGCGTGGCTGGTGTTGTGGGCCTGGGCACGCAGCCCTTACGGACGCTATCTCGAACATGGCGACTGGACTGTCTCCGGCCCGGCCGCCTTCCTGTGCCAGGTCGTCCCGGCCGGCGGCGTGGTCGTGCCTGCCGTGCTCTACGCTGCGGCGTGGGTCCTCATGACGGCCGCCATGATGCTGCCGACCACGCTGCCGCTGTTCAACGCCTTCGACCGGCTGACCGCCGGGCGGGCCGACCACGCACGCCTGCTCACCATGCTGGGGCTCGGCTACATGGCGGTGTGGGGCGCCTTCGGCCTGCTGGCGCACGGGCTCCACAGCGCGGTGCTGGCACTGCTGGCCAGCGCGCCCACGTTGGCCTGGCACGGCTGGGTCATCGGTGCCGCGACCATTGCGCTGGCCGGCGCCTTCCAGTTCAGCCGCCTCAAGCACCAGTGCCTGGAGAAGTGCCGAACGCCTCTGAGCTTCGTCATCGAGCACTGGCGCGGCCATGCGCAAACCCGCCAGGCATTCGCCCTGGGCATGCACCACGGCCTCTTCTGCGTCGGCTGCTGCTGGGCGCTCATGCTGTTGATGTTCGCGCTCGGCACCGGCAGCCTTGGGTGGATGCTGCTGCTGGCCGTGGTCATGGCACTGGAGAAGAACGTTTCCTGGGGCCATCGGCTGAGCGCGCCGCTCGGGTTCGCGCTACTGGGATGGGCTGTCTTCATGGTGGCGAGCCATGTCTGAAGTTGTGTCCGAGGCACGCCGCGGCCCGTCCGCCCTGCAGACCATCGCCCTGACGGCGGTGGCCATGCTCGCGTTCGCGGCCAACTCGCTGTTGTGCAGGCTCGCGCTGCAGCGGCAGGGTATCGATCCGGCCAGCTTCGGCAGCATCCGACTGGTTTCCGGTGCAATCACGCTCCTGCTTGTCGTGCAGCTGAGGTCGCGGCCGCCTTCGGCCGCCCGAGCCGACTGGCTCGCTGCCGCCATGTTGTTTGCCTATGTGGCTTTCTTTTCTTTTGCTTACCTCAGCCTTTCCGCGGGCACGGGCGCGCTGATCCTGTTCGGCGCGGTTCAGCTCACCATGCTGGGCGCCGGCCTTGGCGCGGGCGAGCGCTTCGGACCCGTCGCTTGGCTCGGCTTCGTGCTGGCGGCGGGCGGGCTGGTCTACCTGGTGTTGCCCGGTGTTGCCGCACCGCCGCTCCTGGGCGCCGTGCTGATGGCCGTCGCCGGCGTGGCGTGGGGCGTGTATTCGCTCCGCGGCCGTGGCGTGCCCAACCCCTTGGCCGCCACCTCGCGCAACTTCTTGCGGGCGGTGCCGCTGGCCTTGGCGCTCAGCGTCGTTTTCGTGGCGCGAGCCCATGCGGACGCAACCGGCATCGCGTTGGCCGTGGCCTCCGGCGCGCTGACGTCGGGCCTCGGCTATGTGGTCTGGTATGCAGCGCTGGCCCGTCTTTCGGCCATGCAGGCTGCCACCGTGCAGCTTTCGGTGCCGCTCCTGGCTGCGTTCGGCGGGGTGCTGCTGCTCTCGGAAGCAATCACGCCGCGGCTGGCGGCCGCGTCGGTGGCCATCCTGGGTGGCATTGCCATCGTGCTGAGCCAGAAGTCGCGCAACGCACGCCGCTAGATGAGCGGGAGCGCGGGTTTCTACGCGATTGCTACGCCTACCTTGGAACCGGCCGCGACGATTTCTCCCCACGTTGCATCGTCCAGCCAGATGCCGCTGCGCTCGCGCGCCGCACGTGCGGCGCGCTCGGGTTCGCCCGCGATCTGCACCTGGTCGAAGCCTGCGCCCGGTGGGCTCTGGCGCAGCCAGTCGACGAAGGCTGTCGCTTCCTGCGCGAAGCTTTCCTGCGTTCCCAGCTTCGCGGGATCGATCAGGATGGTCAGCATGCCGTTGAGCACCGTGCGCGCCGTATCGGCCGGGCGGTGCCAGGTGCCGCCGCCGGTGAGCGCACCGCCCAGCAACTCGCAGGCCATGGCCATGCCGTAGCCCTTGTGCTCGCCGAAAGTCATGAGCGCGCCGAAGAGCCCGTTCGATTGCGGCACCACCACCACGCCCGGGTCATTGGTCGGCGCGCCGCGCTCGTCGATCAGGTAGCCGTCGGGCACCTGCTCGCCCTTGTTGTGCGCAACGCGCATCTTTCCCTGTGCCACGCGGCTGGTCGCAAAGTCGAGCAGAAAGGGCTCGGCCCCTGCCAGCGGAATGCCGATGCAGCACGGGTTGGTACCAAAGCGCCCGTCGCCGCCGCCCCATGGCGCCACCACGGGCCGCGAGAGCACGTTGACGAAGTGCATCGACACCAGGCCTTCAGCCGTTGCCATTTCGGCAAAGTGCCCGATGCGGCCCAGGTGGTGCGCATTCGCGAGCGTGAAGATGCAGCTACCGTGCTGCCTTGCCCGCGCGATGCCGAGTTCCATTGCCTGCACGCCCACGATCTGCCCGTAGCCATGCTGGCCGTCGAGCGCGAGCAGCGTGCCGATGTCGGCATTGACCTTGACCGAGGCATTGGGCACAAGCCCGCCTTCGGCCACCGCATCGACATAGCGCGGCAGCATGCCCACGCCATGCGAATCATGGCCGCTCAGGTTGGCGAGCACCAGGTTGGCCGCCACCTGTTCGGCTTCGGCCGGCGTGCTGCCGGCGGCAGTCAGGATTTGCGCGCATTGCGATCGCAACGTAGCGGCGGGAAGGGTCTTGGGCATCAGTTGACTCCATGGGTTTGATCAAGGGCCGCGCAGCAAGGCCCGTTCGTGAAACACCGCGGAACCGGCTTTGCCGGGCCGCTGGTGTTGCCCCCGGTAGGGGGAGGGAGAAGCGACACGAAGTGCGCGTAGCCTGGGGGCGAGCTACATGACTGCGCCGACTTGCCACGGCACGAATTCGTTCTGGCCGTAGCCATGTTTCTCGCTCTTCGACGGTTCGCCGGACGCGGTCGCCAGCACCAACTCGAAGATGCGCTGGCCCATCTCCTGGATCGAACTGCTGCCGTCCACGATCTCGCCGCAGTTGATGTCCATGTCCTCTTCCTGCCGCTGCCACAGCGCCGAGTTGGTCGCGAGCTTGAGCGAAGGAGAGGGTGCGCAGCCGTAGGCCGAGCCGCGCCCGGTCGTGAAGCAGATGATGTTCGCGCCGCCGGCCACTTGGCCCGTGGCGCTTACCGGGTCGTAGCCCGGCGTGTCCATGTAGACGAAGCCGTGCGCCGTCACCGGCTCGGCATATTCGTACACCGCCTCGAGGTTGCTGGTGCCGCCCTTGGCCACCGCACCTAGCGACTTCTCGAGAATCGTCGTGAGACCGCCCGCCTTGTTGCCCGGCGAGGGGTTGTTGTTCATCTCGCCTTCGTTGATCTCGGTGTAGTGCTCCCACCACTTGATGCGGTCCACCAGCTTCTGGCCGACCTCGCGCCGCACCGCGCGGCGCGTGAGCAGGTGCTCGGCGCCATAGACCTCGGGCGTTTCACTCAAGATGGCCGTGCCGCCATGCGCCACCAGCAGGTCGACCGCCGCACCTAGCGCCGGGTTGGCGCTGATGCCCGAATAGCCGTCGGAGCCGCCGCACTGCAGGCCGATGGTGATGTGCGCCGCGCTGCACGGTTCGCGCTTCACCGCGTTGGCGCGCGGCAGCATCTCGTTGATGAGCGCAATGCCTTTCTCCACCGTCTTGCGCGTGCCGCCGGTGTCCTGGATGTTGAAGGTGCGAAAGTTCTCGCCCTCGGCCAGGTGGCCCGTTGCGAGCCAGGCGTTGATCTGGTTCGCCTCGCAGCCCAGGCCCACCACCAGCACGCCCGCAAAGTTGGGGTGCGTGGCATAGCCCGTGAGCGTGCGCTCCAGAATCTGCATGCCCATGCCTTGCGTGTCCATGCCGCAGCCCGTGCCGTGCGTGAGCGCCACGATGCCGTCGACGTTTGGGTAGTCCGCCAGCGCAGCCGGATTGGTTTTGCGCGAAAAGTGGTCCGCAATGGCGCGCGCCGCGGTGGCCGAGCAGTTCACGCTCGTCAGCACGCCGATGTAGTTGCGCGTGGCCACGCGGCCGTCCGCCCGCTTGATGCCCATGAAGGTGGCCTCGCGCTTTGCGGTGGGCGGCTTCACGTCGGCGCCAAAGGCGTAGTCGCGCTCGAAGTCGCCCTTGTCCCGGCCCATGTCGAGGTTGTGCGTGTGCACATGCTCGCCGGCCGCAATGGGCTTGCTCGCAAAGCCGATGATCTGGTTGTAGCGGCGCACCGGTTCACCCGCGGCAATGGCGTGCGTCGCCACCTTGTGGCCGGCGGGAATGAGGCCGCGCACGGCGAAGTCTTCGACCTTGGCGCCGCCGACCAGCTGGCTGCGCGCGATCACGACATCGTCGGCCGGATGCAGGCGAATGAAGGGATTCATCGTGGAACTCGTGTTGTGTGGTGACTAGAAGAACATTTTGGGCAACCACAGTACCAATGAAGGCACATAGGTAATCACGACCAAGGCCAGCAGCAGCGGAATGAGCCACGGCAAGATCGCCATCGTCGTGCGCTCGAAGCTCAGCCCCGCCACGCGCGCCAGCACGAACAGCACCATGCCCATCGGCGGATGCAGCAGGCCAATCATCAGGTTCAGCACCATCACCAGGCCGAAGTGGATTGGGTCGACGCCCAGCTGCGTGGCAATCGGCAGCAGGATGGGAACCAGAATGGTGATGGCGGCGGTGGGCTCCAGGAAGCAGCCCACGAACAGCATCAGCAGGTTGGCCAGCAGCAGAAACACCCAGGCTTCCTTGGTGAAGCCCAGCACCCAGCTGGCGATGTCGGTGGTCACGCCGGTAGCGGTGAGCATCCAGCCGAAGATGGAGGCAGCCGCCACGATGAACAGCACGGTCGATGTGGTCTCGATGGTGTCGAGGCACACCTTGACGAACATCTTCCACGAGAGCGTCTTGTACCAGGCAAAGCCCAGGATCATGGCCCATACGCAGGCGGCAATTGCGCCCTCTGTGGGCGTGAAAAGGCCCGTGCTCATGCCGCCGATCAGCAGCACCGGGGTCATGATGGGCAGCAGCGCTTCGAACTTGAAGATCCTGTCGAGCACGAAGAGCGACGCCAGGCCCGCAAACACGGTGAGCTGCGGCGGCGTGCCCAGCTTCGAAACCAGGAGCCAGATGAGGAGCGGCCAGCCGACCACCACAGCCAGCTCGCACATCGCCTTGAAGAAGCGCGTGCTCGAGAACTTGACGTCGCCGCCCCAGCCGTTGCGGTGGGCAAAGTAAGCCACCGTCAGCATCATCAATATGGCCAGCAGTACGCCCGGCAGGATGCCCGCAAGGAACAGCGCCCCCACCGACACGTTGGCCATCATCCCGTAGATCACGAATGGCAGGCTCGGGGGAATGATCGGGCCCAGCGTGGCCGAAGCCGCGGTCACGCCCACCGCGAATTCGGTCGAATAGCCGTGCTCCTTCATCGCCTTGATCTCGATCGTGCCCAGGCCCGCGGCATCGGCAATGGCGGTGCCGCTCATGCCCGCGAAGATCACCGAGCCCAGCACGTTCACATGGCCGAGGCCCCCCTTGAGCCAACCCACCAGCGCCAGCGCGAAGTTGTAGATGCGGGTGGTGATGCCCGCGTTGTTCATCAGGTTGCCGGCCAGGATGAAGAAGGGCACCGCCAGCAGCGGAAAGCTGTCGATGCCGCTCACCATGCGGTGGATGACGACGAACGGCGGCAGGCTGCCGCTCACGAGGATGTAGGCCAGCGAGGCGCCGGCCATGGCCACGGCCACCGGAATGCCGCCCGCCATGAAGACCAGGAAGAATATTTTCAGCATGCAGTTGTTCTCGTCGGGATCAGCGGTCGGCCAGGGTGGATTCGGGTCGTTCGAGCACGCTGTAGCCGCGCTTCCAGTGAGTGCGCGCCACCTGGATGGAGCGCCAGGTCATCGCGATGAAGCCGAACAGGCACAGGCCGTAGACGATGTTCATCGGCGCATCGACGATCGTCATGCGCGTGGTGTTGCCGATCTTCAGCATCATCTGCACCGTCATGACCACGGCCGCAATGAAGAAGGCGGTGCGCAGCACGTCGACCGCGCGAGACATCCATCGGCCCATGGCCGCGGGCATGTGGCGGTAGAAGAAATCGACCTGGATCTGGTTGTTCTTTGCGACGCCGATTGCGGCGCCGATGAAGACCACCGCAATCAGCATGTAGCGTGCCACTTCCTCGGTCCACGCGGCCGAATCGTTCATCACATAGCGCGTGACGAACTGGTAGAACACCGTGAGCCCGAGCATCCAGAAGATCGCGAGCGAGATCCAGCCTTCGGCGATGGTGTGGGAAAGGTCGACGACCTCGTCTTCCGCGTGGAAGTGGCCCTCGTCATCAATGATTTTCTTGTCGTCAGTCAATGCAATCTCCTGGTCGGCTCCAGCGGCAAGCAAAGCGAAGCCCCTTCGGGAGACACCGCGGAACCGGCTTTGCCGGGCCGCTGGTGTCGCCCCCTCGAGGGGGAGGCGGCTACACGAAGTGAGCCGCTTCGGGGGGTTACTTGATTGCTGTGATGCGGTCGTAATCCTGCTGGCGATAGCCGTGGTCAGTGGGCTTGGTGTTCTTCAGCACGGCTTCGCGGAACGCGGCCTTGTCCACCGTGATCACGTTGTTGCCCTTCTTCTTGAACTCTTCGACCAGGCGGGCTTCCGAAGCGATGATGTCGCGGCCGGTCTTTTCAGCGGCCTCTTGCATCACCTCGGTGAAAATCTTCTTCTCGTCGGCCGAAAGCTTGCCCCACAGCTGGCCGGAGGTCACCGTCAGCAGTGAGTCGACGATGTGGCCCGTGAGCGAGATGTTCTTCTGCACCTCGAAGAACTTCTTGGCCTCGATGGTCGGCAGCGGGTTTTCCTGCGCATCGACTGTGTTGTTCTGCAGCGCGAGGTAGACCTCGGCAAAGGCAATGGGCGTGGCGTTGGCACCCAGCGCCTTGGGGAAGGCCAGGTAGGCCGGCGCGTCGGGCACGCGGATTTTCAGGCCCTTCATGTCCTCCGGCTTGGTCACCGGCTTGGCCGCGCTCGAAGTGACATGGCGCGCGCCGTAGTAGTTGAGCGCCGTGATGTGGTTGCCGCTCTTGTCGTCGTAGCCCTTGGCAAGCTCCTTGAACACATCGCTCTTCGCGTACTTCAGCAGATGCTCCGCGTCGCGGAAGATGAACGGAAAGTAGGTCACGGCCAGCGGCTTGTAGGTGTTGCCCGCAAAGCTCGCGCCCGTGAGCACGATGTCGACCGTGCCGAGCGTCATGCCCTGGTTGATGTCCGCTTCCTTGCCCAGGCTGGATGCCGGGAACACCTGGATGTCGTACTTGCCGTTGGTGCGCTTCTTGATCTCTTCGGCAGCCCACACGGAGTACTTGTGGAACGGCTCCGAGGTTTCGTACACGTGCGCCCACTTGAGCTTGGTTTGCGCACCGGCCATGCCGGCGGTGCCCAGCGCGGTGGCTGCCAGGGTGCAGGCGGCGATGGCTTTCAGGGTGTTGCGTTTGCTGCTGTTCATCGGTTTGTCTCCGTTGTAGTGGCTGAAAGAAAAATGCTGCTGGCGATTCAGGAAGTTTTTGCGCGGCGCCAGCTCGCGCTGAATCTCTGGTGCGAGTTGTCCATGTGGATGTGCATTGCGGCGCGCGCGCCCTCGGCGTCATGCGCGGCCACCGCGTCGCGAATGGCCTCGTGCTCTGCAATGGCCGAGCGCCACGACGGCACCGTCTCGAAGTAGCCACCCAGGCGCGTGAAGATCGGCCCGTTGCGCGAGTCCCAGAAGCTCTGCACCGTTTCCACCAGCACCGCATTGCCGCTGGCCGAAACGATGGCCACGTGGAACGCGCGGTCGCCGTCCAGCGGCAGCACTTCGCGGTCGGCAAGCTCGCGCATCAGCTCGATGGCGCGGCTCATGGCGTCGATGTCCTTGCGCTTGCCGATGGTGGCCGCAATGGCGGCGGTTTCGCCTTCGATCACACGGCGCGCGCGAATCAGCTCCAGCGGCCCCCATTCGGTGGGCGCCACCGGCTTGCTTGCGCGGTGCGAGCGGTCGAGCACATACACGCCCGAGCCCGTACGAACCTCGACCCAGCC
Organism: Variovorax sp. CCNWLW235; assembly: GCF_037204085.1. NCBI lineage: Bacteria > Pseudomonadati > Pseudomonadota > Betaproteobacteria > Burkholderiales > Comamonadaceae > Variovorax > Variovorax sp. CCNWLW235. Next base: position 52,180 of record NZ_JBBCBW010000025.1, read on the forward strand.
TTCGACTTCGAGCGCAATCAGCGCCTCGCGCACCGAAGGCCGGCTTACGCCGAGCTGCTTGGCCAGGTCGCGTTCGGCCGGCAGCCGCGCGCCGACCGCGAACTCGCCCTGGCCGATCAGCCCGCGGAGCTGGTCGGCAATCTGGCGGTACAAGCGCTGGGGTTCGACGGTCTGTAGCGGCACGAGGGGGCTTGTTGTTAAGGGTTGTCCTGAATTGGACAAGTGGTAAGGCCAATTCAGAATACGATCCGCACCGCGCCATTGCCATCAGGCCAAACCCTGAACGGCCGGTTCCCATCTTTCTAGGAGACATGCATGAGACTCAAGGGCAAGACCGTGCTCGTGACGGCAGCCGGACAAGGCATTGGCCACGCGAGCGTGCTCGCCATGGCCGCCGAAGGCGCACAGGTCTGGGCAACCGACGTGAACGAAAAGCTGCTCGAGCGCTACGCCGGCGTAGCCAACGTTCGCACGGCCAGGCTCGACGTGCTCGACAAGGACGCCATCGGCGCCTTCTTCAAGAGTCTTCCCGCGCTCGACGTGCTGTTCAACTGCGCGGGCGTGGTGCACAACGGCACCGCGCTCGACGCCACCGACAAGGACCTGGAGTTCGCGTTCAACCTGAACGTGCGCGCGCAGTTCTGGACGATCCAGGCCGCGCTGCCCGGCATGCTGGCCGCGGGGCGGGGCAGCATCATCAACATGGCGAGCGTGTGCTCCAGCATGAAGGGGTTGCCCAACCGTTTCGTCTATGGCACCACCAAGGCCGCAGTGCTCGGCCTCACCAAGAGCGTGGCGGCCGACTTCGTGGCGCGCGGCATCCGCTGCAATGCGGTGTGCCCCGGCACGGTCGATACACCGTCGCTCGGCGAACGCATCAACGCCAATGAAGACCCGGACGCCGCCCGCAAGGCCTTCATTGCCCGCCAGCCCATGGGGCGGCTCGCGCAAGCCGAAGAAATTGCACCCGTGGTGGTGTTCCTGGCCAGCGACGAATCGGTGTTTGCAACAGGCCAGGCCTTCACGGTAGACGGCGGCATCACCATATGAACCAGCTCGACTTCGCCGGCCGCCATGCCGTGGTGACCGGCGGCGCGGCTGGGCTGGGCTACGGCATTGCCGAGCGGCTGATCGCATCGGGCGGCAGCGTCACGCTGTGGGACCGCGACGAGGCCGCGGCGCACAAGGCTGCTGCTGCGCTCGGGTCCAAGGCGTTCGCACTGCAGGTCGACGTGGCGCAGCAGCCTTCGGTGGCAGCCGCCGTCGCGGCCACGCTGGCGCAATCGCCGCGCATCGATGCGCTGGTCAACAGCGCTGGCATTACCGGCCCCAACACCAAGCTCTGGGACTATCCGGTGGACGATTGGCGGCAGGTGATGGAGGTCAACATCAACGGCGTCTTTCTCTGCTGCCGCGAAGCGGTCGCGCAAATGCGCAAGCAGGGCTATGGCCGCATCGTCAACATCGCCTCGGTGGCGGGCAAGGAGGGCAACCCCAACGCCAGCGCCTACAGTGCGAGCAAGGCCGCCGTCATTGCGCTCACCAAGTCGCTGGGCAAGGAGCTGGCCGACACCGGTATTCGCGTCAACTGCGTAACGCCTGCGGCCGTAAAGACCGCCATCTTCGACCAGATGACACCGGAGCACATCGCGTTCATGCTCTCGAAAATTCCGATGGGCCGCTTCGGCACGGTGCAAGAGGTGGCCGCGATGGTCGGCTGGCTCTGCACCGAAGATTGCTCGTTTTCCACCGGCGCCGTGTTCGACCTCTCCGGCGGCCGCTCCACTTACTGATCAATCAGTCTCCCCCCCAAGAAAGGACAACATGAAACTCGTTCGCTATGGCAACCCCGGCAAGGAAAAGCCCGGCCTCATCGACGACGAAGGCCGCCTGCGCGACCTGAGCTCGGTGGTCAAGGACATCGGGCCTGAGCAACTCGGCGACGCCGCGATTGCCAAGCTGCGCAAGCAGAAGATCGACAAGCTGCCGCTGGTCAAGGGCAAGCCGCGTTTCGGCAGCCCCGTGGCCAACGTCGGCAAGTTCATTGCCATCGGCCTGAACTACGCCGACCATGCGGCCGAGTCGGGACTGCCGATTCCCGCGGAACCGGTGGTCTTCATGAAGGCGACCAGCTGCATCCAGGGCCCGAACGATCCGGTCATGCTGCCCAAGAACTCGGTCAAGAGCGACTGGGAAGTGGAGCTTGGCGTGGTCATCGGCACGCGCGCCCGCTACGTCTCGCAAAAGGACGCGCTCAACTTCGTGGCCGGCTACTGCACCATCAACGACGTGAGCGAGCGCGAGTTCCAGATCGAGCGCGGCGGCACCTGGGACAAGGGCAAGGGCTGCGACACCTTCGGCCCCATCGGCCCGTGGCTGGTAACGCGCGACGAAGTGCCCAACCCGCAAAAGCTGTCGATGTGGCTCGACCTCAACGGCAAGCGCATGCAGACCGGCAGCACCAAGACCATGATCTTCAGCATTGCCAAGATCGTGAGCTACCTGAGCCAGTTCATGACGCTCCTGCCCGGCGACGTCATCACCACCGGCACGCCGCCCGGCGTGGGCCTGGGCATGAAGCCGCCGCTCTACCTGAAGAAGGGCGACGTGATGACGCTGGGCATCGAAGGGCTGGGCGAGCAGCGCCAGGAAGTGATTCCGTTCAAGCTGTAAGCAGTAAAGAGAGAAGCCACAAACGGCGCGGCGGGCGATGTCCCGGCGCGCCGTTTCTCTTTGCTCAGTTGCCGTTTTAAATGTCCCATTGACAGAACATTGAAACTGCAAAAACATCAAAGGCATGTCGCAAATGCCTTTGCCGAAGTACCACCAGATCTATCTGGTCCTGCGTGAGCAGCTGCACGAAGGGCGTTTTGCGGAGGGGTTGCCGGGCGAACTCGCGCTCATGGCGCAGTTCGGCGTGGCGCGCGTCACGGTGCGCCGCGCGCTCGAACAGCTCTCGTCCGAAGGGCTGATCGCACGCAACCCCGGCCGCCGCACGCGCGCTCTGCCGCCGCCAGGGGCGGGCGAGTCGTCCGGCGCAAAGAACCTGGAGCGCGCCAACCTGCGCGGCCTGCTCGAGAACCTGGTCACCATGGGCCTGCACACCTCCGTGAAGGTGATCGAGGTCGCAACCATCACGGCCTCTACGCAAGTGGCCGAGGCGCTGCAGCTGCAGCTGGGCGATGCCGTGCAAAAGGCGGTGCGCGTGCGCTCCACCAAGGAGGGCCCGCTCTCCCACATCACCACCTACGTGCCCGACACCATCGCGCGCCGCTTCGGCCGCCGCGAGCTGTCGAAGAAGCCGATCCTCGTGCTGCTGGAGGAGTCGGGCGTCAAGGTGGGCCGCGCGCACCAGACCATTTCCGCGCGCCTGGCAGACAACGTGCTTGCGCAGCATCTCGACGTGTCGGTCGGCTCGGCCCTGCTCGCGGTGCGCCGCCTCATCTACGACGAAGACGAGCGGCCCGTGCAGTGGCTGCACGGCCTCTACCGCCCCGACCGCTACACCTACGAAATGCAGCTCTCCCGCGTGGGCAGCATCGACGCGAAGGTGTGGGTCAGCAAAGACGTGTCAGCCAAGTTCAACTGAAGAGAAAAGGAAAGCCCACCATGCAGAACCGCCGCAGTTTCGTGTCGCAGTCCGCCGCCCTGGCGACCGCCGTCGCCTTCCCGCTCGTGGCCGGCGCGCAGCCCAAGACCGTCAAGGTCGGCGTGCTGCATCCGGTGACCGGTGCGCTCGCCTACTCGGGGCAGCAGTGCCGCCTGGGTGCGCTGATGGCCATCGAGGACATCAACGCGGCGGGCGGCATCAAGTCGCTCGGCGGCGCGAAGCTCGAAGCCCTGCTGGGCGATGCGCAGTCGCAGCCGCAGGCGGGGGCTGCCGAGGTCGAGAAGATGAACGAGGCCGGCGTGTCCGCCATCGTGGGCGCCTACGCCTCGGCCATCTGCCTGGCGACAACGCAGGCCGCGGCCAAGTACAACCTGCCGCACGTGGTGGACGTGGGCGTGGCCGACCAGATCGTGGAGCGCGGCCTGAAGAACACCTTCCGCTTCGGCCCGGGCTACAAGAAGTCGACCGAGGTGGCCATGGCCAACCTGCTGGTGCTCAACAAGGCCGCTGGCAACCCGGCCAAGACGGTGATGATCATCCACGAGGAGTCGCTCTTCGGCGCCGGCACTGCACAGCTGCTCTCGCGCGAACTGCCGGGCTACGGCTTCGAGGTGAAGGAGGTGGTGAAGCATGCCAACCCCACGCGCGACTTCAACAACATCGTGCTGCGCATGAAGTCGATCAACCCCGACATCGTGATCCCGGCCAACTACTACAACGAGTACGCACTGCTGGTGCGCACCATGCAGCAGCAGAAGGTGGTGCCCAAGGCGATCTTCTCGGTGCTGGGCGGCGCGGCGTCAAGCTACAAGTTCGTGAAGGAATTTCCGGACGCAGCCAACGGCATCATCGACTGCAACCACTGGTTCAACCCCAAGGACAAGCGCGCGCAGGAGCTGCGCAAGCGCGTGGAGGCCAAGGGCCAGTTCTTCAGCTACGAAATCTTCATGACCTACGCGTCGATGTGGCTCCTGGCCGATGCGCTGGAGCGCGCCAAGTCCGCCGAGCGCGCGGCCATCGTCGATGCGCTCGAGAAGAGCACCTTCTCGAACCACTTCATGCCCTACGGTCCGACAAAGTTCCTCAACGGCCAGAACGAGGGCGCGCAGCCGCTCATGACGCAGGTGGTGAAGAACGACATCAAGGTCATCATCCCGCGCGACTACCGCGAGGTGGACCCGGTGTTCCCGCTGCGCACGATCTGAAGCGGAAGGCAGGATGTTCGATTTCAGCATTCTTTTTCCGTCGGTCCTGAACGGGCTGACGACGGGCGCGGTGTATGCACTGATCGCGCTGGGGCTCACGCTGATCTACGGCGTCCTGCACATCATCAACTTCGCGCACGGCGCCAGCCTGATGCTGGCGTTGTACGCGGTGTACTTCCTCAAGGAGCGGCTGGGAATCGATCCGTACCTCGCGCTGCCGATCGTCGTAGCGGGCATGTTCGTGCTCGGCTATGCGCTGCAGCGCGTGGTCATCAACCGCGCGGGCCACGGCAAGGACGAGAACATCCTGCTCGCGACGCTGGGCATCGCCATCGTCATGGAGAACCTTGCGCTGCTGTTCTTCAAATCGGACACGCGCAACATCGACACCGCCTATTCGCTCAGCACCGTCGCCATCGGCCCCGCGATGATCGCGGTGCCCAAGCTCGTGGCCTTCGCGGGTGCGCTCGTGGTCTCGGGCATTCTGTTCTGGATCATGGGCCGTACCGATCTCGGCCGTGCCATCCGGGCGGTTGCCAAGGAGAAGGAGGGCGCCAAGCTCATGGGCATCGACGTGGACCATGTCTACGCGATGAGCTTCGGCATCGGCCTCGCCTGCCTGGGCGCTGCCGCTTGCTTTCTGCTGCCGGCGTACTACGTCAACCCGCAGGTGGGCGGCGGATTCGTGCTGGTGGCGTTCACCATCGTCGTGCTCGGTGGCATGGGCAGCTTCGTGGGGGCGTTGATCGGCGGCTTCCTTGTCGGCATTGTCGAGTCGCTCGGTGGCCTCTACCTCGGTGAATCGCTCGGGCAGATCGGCATCTTCGCGATCTTCATCGGCGTGGTGCTGTTCCGGCCGCAGGGCATGTTTGGAGCCAAGGCATGAGCAGCGCGCACAAACAACTCGCGGGCATTGCGCTTTTCGCGGTGCTGGTCGCTTGCGTGCCGTTTGTCACCAAGTCGGGCGTCACGCTCAACTTCGTGATGATGGCGCTCTACGCCACGCTCATCGCGCAGGCCTGGAACATCCTCGGCGGTTTCGGCGGGCAGTTCTCGTTCGGGCATGCGCTGTTCTTCGGCACCGGGGCGTACATCCAGGCAATCGCGCAATTGCAGGGCGGCATCAACGCCTGGGTCGCGCTGGCGCTCGCCATCGTCGGCGCGGCACTCGTCGGGCTCTTCATGGGCGCGCTCACCTTCCGCTACGGCCTCAAGGGCTCGTACTTCGCGCTGGTCACGCTGGCGTTCGCAGAGGTGTTCCGCATCCTCGCGCTGTCGGTCGATTTCACGGGCGGCGGCGTCGGGCTCATGGTGCCGCTGCGCGAATCGGTGGCCAACCTGCAGTTCTCCTCGCGTGCGGGTTACCTGTGGGTGGTGCTTGCAATGGTCGTCGCGGCGCTGCTGGTTACCTGGTGGCTGCGCAACGGGCGCTTCGGTGCCTACCTGCAGGCGGTGCGCGACAACGAGGACGCGGCGCGCGCCGTCGGCGTCGATCCGTTCCGCGTCAAGCTCGGGGCCATCGGAGTATCCGCGGCGTTCATGGGCGCGGCGGGCGCCTTCTACGTGCAGGTGTTCCAGTACATCGACGCGGGCATCGCCTACGGGCCGGCCGTGTCGATCGAGGCGCTGGTCGCGGCCATCGTCGGCGGCATGGGCACGATGTGGGGCCCGGTGCTCGGTGCGGTCGTGCTGCATGTGCTGTCGGACCTCACGCGCAATCTCTTCGGCGAACTGCCGGGCATCAACATGGTGATCTACGGCACGGTGCTGATGCTTATCGTCATCTTCGTGCCGCGCGGCATCGCTGGCATCGGGCTGTCGGTGCGGCAGCTGTGGAATTCGAAGGGAGGCCGCCATGACTGACGCCCTGCTGGCCATCGACGGCCTGTCGCGCTCCTTCGGCGGCCTCAAGGCCGTGCAGAACGTGAGCCTTTCGGTGCGCGAAGGCAGCCTGAGCGCGCTGATCGGACCGAACGGCGCGGGCAAGACCACGCTGTTCGCGCTGATGTCGGGCTTCCTGAAGCCCGACACCGGCACCGTGCGCTTCGCGGGCGAGGACATCACCGGCCGCGAGCCGCACCGCAATGCCGCGCTGGGCATGACCCGCACCTTCCAGATCGTCAAGCCCTTTGCGGCGCAGACGGTGCGCGAGAACATCGCCGTGGGTGCGCACCTGCATGTGCGCGGCCGTGCCGAGGCGCTGCAGAACGCCGAGGCCGTCGCGCTGCGCGTGGGCCTTGCGCCGCAGTTGGACAAGCCCGCATCCGACCTCACCGTGGCCGGCCGCAAGCGGCTCGAACTGGCGCGCGCGCTTGCCACCAGGCCGCGCCTCCTTCTGCTTGACGAAGTGCTCGCCGGCCTCAACCCGCAGGAGATCGCCGAGATGATGCCGGTGGTGCGCGGCATCGCCGACAGCGGCGTCACGGTGCTGATGATCGAGCACGTCATGCAGGCCGTGATGCACCTGGCCGAACACGTGTGGGTGCTCGCGCAGGGCCAGTTGATCGCCGAGGGCAGCCCGGCGCAAGTGACCTCCGACGACAAGGTCGTCGAAGCCTATCTGGGCCATGGCACCGCGGCGCGGTTGCGCAAGGCCGCATCGGGAGTTGAGGCATGAGCGCGCGCCGGGCCGCTCCCAAGCAAGCTCGCACCGCAGTGCGAAGCACGGAGGTATTCGAATGAGCGCGCTGCTCGAGATTCAAGGCCTGCGCGGCGGCTACGGCCGCGTCGAGGTGCTGCGCGGCGTCGACCTGGAGGTAAACGCGGGCGAGATGGTCGCCCTGCTCGGCAGCAACGGCGCGGGCAAGTCCACGCTCAACAAGATGGTCTGCGGCCTGTGCCCCGCCTGGGCCGGCACGGTGCGCTTCGACGGCAAGGACCTGAGCGGGGCGCACTACCGCGACGTGGTCAAGGCCGGCCTCATCCAGGTGCCCGAAGGCCGCAAGGTGTTTCCCAACCTGAGCGTGCTGGAGAACCTGGAGCTCGGCTCCTTCACCCGCGCCCGCGAGCGGCGCGCGGCCAATGTCGAGAAGATGTTCCACATCTTCCCGCGGCTGCGCGAGCGCATGGCGCAGCACGCCGGCACGATGAGCGGCGGCGAGCAGCAGATGCTGGCCATCGCTCGCGGCCTCATGGCCGAGCCGATTCTGCTGATCCTGGACGAACCCTCGCTCGGCCTGTCGCCCTTGCTGGTCGAAGAAATGTTCTCTCTGATCCGCGAGCTGCGCGACGGCGGCCTCGCGGTGATGCTGGTCGAGCAGAACGTGGGCCAGTCGCTGGAGATCGCCGACCGCGCCTACGTGCTGGAGAACGGCAGCGTGCGCTTCTCGGGCTTGCCCCGCGAATTGCTCGGCAGCGACGAACTGCGGCGCGCCTACCTGGGGCTCTAAGCCCTCAGAAAAACATCCCGATTCCTCGGAGACACAACACATGAAAAGACGCGACATCCTCCTCTCGTCGCTGGCCGCGGCATGGGCCGGCGGCGCCTTTGCGCAGATCGGCAATGCGCCGGTGCGCATTCTCGTGGGCGCGCCCGCGGGCGGCTCGACCGACACGCTTGCGCGCTCGCTTGCCGTGAGCATGGGCCCGGCGCTCGGCCGCACGCTCATCGTCGAGAACCGGCCCGGCGCGGGCGGCAACATCGCCGCCGATGCGGTGGCCAAGGCGGCGCCCGACGGCAACACGCTCTTGATGAGCTTCACCAGCCACGCGATCAACGCCACGCTCTACCCGACGCTGCCCTTCGATCCGGTGAAGGATTTCACCGCGCTCACCTGCGTGGCGACCTCGCCCTCGATCCTCGTCGCGCATCCCTCGATGCCCGCCAAGGACGTGCGCGAACTCATCGCGCTCGCCAAGTCCAAGCCGGGGCAGCTGAACTTCGCGATCGGCGCAGTGGGCTCCTCGCTGCACATGGCGGGGGAAGCCTTCAAGATGCAGTCGGGCGTGGACATCGTCAACATTCCCTACAAGGGCACTTCGCCCGCCGTACAGGACGTGCTCGCGGGCCAGGTGCAGCTGATGTTCGCGGCCGTGGGCAACGTGAAGGCGCACATCCAGGCCGGCAAGCTCAAGGCGCTGGGCGTGACCACGGCCAAGCGGCTGCCCGCTTTTCCCAACGTGCCGGCGATTGCCGAGGCGCTGCCGGGCTACGAGTCGAGCGCGTGGTTCGGGCTCTTCGGCCCGGCCCACATGCCCGCGGATCGTGTGAAGCAGATCGGCGATGCCGCACGCCACGCGCTGCAGCAAGCCGACATGCGCCAGCGCCTGGAGACCGAAGGCGCCATTCCCGTCGGCAACTCGACCGAACAGTTCTCCGCCTTCGTGCAGAGCGAGATCACGCGCTGGGCGCAGGTCGTCAAGTTCTCGGGAGCCAAGCCGGAATGACATCGACGGCTCCAACCCGCGCGCCGGCCCAGACGCTGGCGCAGAAGCTCATCGCACGCGCAAGCGGACGCGAGCGGGTGTCCGTGGGCGAGATCGTGACCTGCGGCGTCGACCTGGCGATGTTCCACGACTCCTCGGGCCCGCGGCGCCTCAAACCCATGCTCGAGGAACTGGGCGCGCAGATCTGGGACCGCTCGCGCGTGGTGCTGGTCATGGACCACTATGTGCCCGAGAGAGACGACGACTCGCGCCGCATTGTGCGCATCGCGCGCGACTGGGCGCGCGACCAGCAGCTGCCGCACGTGTACGACAGCCAGGGCATCTGCCACGTGGTGGTGCCGCAGCACGGCCACATCCGTCCCGGCATGCTGTGCGTGGGCGGTGATTCGCACTCGCCCACGGGCGGTGCGTTCGGCGCCTACATGTTCGGCATCGGAAGCACCGAGATGCTGGGCGTGATGGTGACCGGCGAGATCTGGCTGCGCGTGCCCGAAACCATCCGCATGTGGTGGGACGGCGCGCTCCCGGCGGGCGTGACCGCCAAGGACATGATGCTGCACATGATCGGCCGCTTCGGCATGAACGGCGGGCGCTACCAGGCGGTCGAGTTCGCGGGGCCCGCGGTCGCGGCGCTGTCGATGCAGGAGCGCATGACGCTCTCGAACATGAGCGCCGAGCTGGGCGCGCAGGCCGGGCTGATCGCGCCCGACGCGACCACCGCCGAGTTCCTGGCCGGGGCCGGCGCGCCACCTGTCGACATGGTGCCCTGGTTCACCGACGAAGGCGCCGCGCTCACCGACCATCGCTTCGATGGCTCTACGCTCGAACCGTATGTCGCCGCGCCGCACAGCCCGGCCAACGCGCACGGCGTGAGCCATTACGCGGGCACGCCGGTCGATGTGGCCTACATAGGCGCCTGCACCGGCGCCAAGCTCGACGACCTGCGCGCTGCAGCGCAAGTGCTGCGCGGCCACAAGGTGGCGAGCGGCATCCGCCTGATCGTGGCGCCCGCGAGTATTCGCGACCAGGAGGCGGCGCGCGACGAGGGCGTGCTGCAGGTGCTGATGGACGCGGGCGCCGAGCTGTTCCCGACCGCGTGCGGTGCATGCTCCGGCTACGGCGACCCGATGGGCGACGACGTCACCGTCATCTCCACCACGGCGCGCAACTTCAAGGGCCGCATGGGCTCGCCGAGCGCGCAGGTCTATCTGGGCTCGCCCTACACGGTGGCGGCGGCTGCATTGCGCGGCTGCGTGACCGATCCGCGCGAGGTGCTCGTATGACCACCGAAACATTGCACCGTGTCTGGCGCCTGGGCGCCGACATCGATACCGACGCGCTCGCACCCGGCCATGCGATGAAGCACGGCATCGACATCATCGCGAAGCACTGCCTCGAAGCCATTCGCCCCGAGTTCGCGAGCGAAGTGCAACCGGGGGACGTGATCGTGGCCGGCCCCAACTTCGGCATCGGCTCCTCGCGCGAGCAGGCTGCGGCCGTGCTCGTGCAACTCGGCGTTGCGGCGGTGATAGCGCCGTCTTACAGCGGGCTCTACTTTCGCAATGCATTCAACGTCGGCCTGCTGCTGCTGACTTGCGCCGAAGCCGAATCGCTGGGCGACGGGGAACGCATCGCGCTCGACATCGCCGCTCCTGCCGTCGTTTCGTCCCAAGGTACGCGGCTGGCATGCGAGCCCGTGCCCGGATTTCTCATGGACATGGTTCGCGCCGGCGGACTGATGAATCAACTGCGCCAGCGCGCCGGCGCCACGCCCATCCAGAAAGCAAGCAATGTCTGAACCTTCTTCCTCCACGGGCACCCTGGACCCGGTCACGCTCGCCGTGCTGCGCGGCCGCCTCGAACAGGTGGCCGACGAAATGGACGCCACGCTCTACCGCAGCGCGTTCAACCCCATCATTGCCGAGGCGCACGACGCCTGCCACGGCCTGTACGACGCGGCGAGCGGCGACACGCTGGTGCAGGGCAAGTCGGGCCTGCCGGTGTTCGTGGGGGCCATGGCTTTCGCAGTGCGCGCCACCGTGAAGGCGGCCGAACCCCGCGGCGGCATGCGAGACGGCGACATCTGGATCAGCAACGACGCGTACGACGGCGGCACGCACGCCAATGACTTCAAGCTGGTCAAGCCCTTCTTTCGCAACGGCAAGCTCTACTGCCACATGGCTTCGGCTGCGCACTGGCACGACGTGGGCGGCGCGGTGCCCGGCAACTACAACCCGGCCGCCACCGAGTGCTGGCAGGAGGCGGTGCAGATTCCGCCGGTGCGCATCGTGCGCGGCGGTGTGCTCGATGCGGATGTGCTCGCCATCTTGCAGGCCAACACGCGCCTGCCCGACAGCCTCTGGGGCGACCTGAACGGCCAGCTCGCGGCGTTGGAGCTCGGCGAGAAGCGGCTGAACGGCCTGCTCGACGAATACGGTGACGACCTGGTGCTGAACGCGCTGGGTGAGCTGCGCGGCCGCGCGCTGCGCCTCATGCGCTCGCACATCGCGTCGCTGCCCGACGGGCGCTACAGCTTCGAGGACGTGCTGGACAACGACGGCATCACGAATGAGCCGCTCACCATCGCGCTGGACATGACGGTGGCTGGCGACCGGCTGCTGCTCGACTTTTCGCGCACCTCGCCGCAATGCGCGGGGCCGGTGAACATTTCGCGCGCCACCGCGGTGGCGGCCTGCTACGTCGCGCTGAAGCACCTGTTCCCCGACGTGCCCGCCAATGCCGGCGTGCTCGACGCGGTCGACTTCAACATTCCCGACAAGCTGGTGATCAGCTGCGAGCGCCCGCGCCCCGTCGGCGGCTACACCGAAACCATCCTGCGGATGATCGACGTGATCTTCAGCGCCGCCGCGCAGGCCGACCCCACGCGCGCCGTGGCGCAGGCCTACGGCACGATCAACGCGCTGTCGATTGCGGGCCACCGCAGCGACAAGGGCCGCGAAGGCCAGCGCTGGGTGATGTTCAGCTTCTTCGGCGGCGGCCATGGCGGGCACTCGGGCGGCGACGGGCTCTCGCACGGCAATGCACCGATCTCGACCGCGACGATTCCGCCGCTCGAAATTCTCGAAGCCGCCTATCCGGTGCGCTTCACCGAGTGGTCGCTGCGCGCCGATTCGGGCGGCGACGGCCGGCACCGCGGCGGCCTGGGCGCCGTCTACGAGATCGAACTGCTGGAGAAGGACGCCGAAGTGTTCGTCTTCGGTGAGCGCGGCACCTCGCCGCCCAAGGGCATTGCGGGCGGCGGCGAAGGCGCGGTCAACAGGTTCAGCTACGAGAACGAAGGCAGGTGGCACACGCCGCCGATGATCTCGAAGATGCGCGGCATCCAGCTTGCGCGCGGCGAGCGCGTGCGGCTCGAAACGCCCGGCGGCGGCGGCTGGGGCCATGCGGCCGAGCGGACCGCACCGCAGCGCCAAGCCGACAGCGCGATGGGCTATGTGACCACCGGCATTCACGCCGGAACCAATGCCGGCAGCAGCGACAAGAAAGCGTTCGAATGACTTCCACTGGTAAATCCCTTGTCGTCGGCGTCGATGTCGGCGGCACTTTCACCGACCTCTTCGTGCTCGACGAGGCCAACGGCACGGCGCGCATCGTCAAGGTGCCGTCCACGCGCGGCGAGGAAGCGCGCGGCTTCATGAACGGCGTGGCGCGGGTGGCCGATTCGGCCGCGGCCATCGCCACCATCGTGCACGGCACCACGGTCGGCACCAATGCGCTGCTCGAACGCAAGGTGGCGCGCACCGGCATCATCACCACGCGGGGTTTTCGCGACGTGCTGGAGATGCGCCGCCGCGACCGCCCCGAGACCTGGGGCCTGCGCGGCAGCTTCACGCCCGTGGTGCCGCGCGACCTGCGCCGCGAGGTGGACGAGCGCGTGCTGGCCGATGGCACGCTTCACACCGCGGTCGACCTCGAACAGGTGCGCGCCGAAGCGCGTTCGCTGCTCGAAGCCGGCTGCGAGGCCGTGTGCGTATTCTTCATCAACACCTACGCGAACCCCGAGAACGAGCGCCTCGCCGTCGCTGCGGTGCGCGAGTTCTGGCCCAATCCGCACGTCACTTCTGCGAGCGAAGTGCTGCCAGAGATCCGCGAGTTCGAGCGCTGCTCGACCGCCACGCTCAACGCCGCACTGCAGCCCGTGGTGGGAAGCTACCTCGGCCGGCTCGAGTCCGACCTGCGCGGCCAGGGCTTCGCGGGCGAACTGCTGGTGGTGCAGAGCAACGGCGGCGTGATGTCGCGCCAGACCGCGAGCGACCTTCCGGTGCGCACGGCGCTCTCCGGCCCCGCGGCCGGCGTGATCGCCTGCGCGGCCATCGCGCGCGCGGCGGGCTTTCCGAACGCGATCACCGGCGACATGGGCGGCACCTCGTTCGACGTGTCGCTGGTCGCAAACGGCGAGGCCGCACTGGCCGCGCAGACTGCCATCGAGTTCGGCATGGTGATCCGCTCGCCGATGATCCAGATCGAGACCATCGGCGCGGGCGGCGGCTCCATCGCCTCGGTGGATGCGAGCGGCATGCTGCAGGTGGGCCCCGAGTCGGCCGGCAGCGTGCCGGGGCCGGCGTGCTACGGGCGCGGCAACATGCGCCCGACGGTGACGGACGCGAACGTGCTGCTGGGGCGCATCGCGGCGGACCGGCCGCTGGGCGGCGGTTTGCTCGCGGCGCTGGATGCGGAGAAGTCGCGCCAGGCCATCGAGGAACACGTCGCGCGCCCGCTGGGCCTGGACGTGCATGCCGCGGCCGAGGCGATTCTCACGGTGGCCAATGCGCGCATGGCGGGCGCCATTCGCCTCGTCTCCATCGAACGCGGCCACGACCCGCGCCGTTTTGCCTACATGCCCTTCGGCGGCGGCGGCGCACTGCATGTGTGCGCCATGATGCGCGAGGTGGGCGTGGCAACGGGCATCGTGCCGCGCTACCCCGGCGTGACCTCGGCGCTCGGCTGCGTAATAGCCGACATGCGCCACGACGCGGTGCAGACGCTCAACAAGCCGTTGACCGAACTCGATGTGGGCGACGTGCAGCGCCGCATCCACGAACTGGCGGCCAGTTGCCAGCAGCGCCTCGACTCCTCCGGCGTGCGCTTCGATGAAGTGCGCGAAGTCATTGCGCTCGACATGCTCTACGCGGGCCAGACGCACACGCTGCCGGTGGTGCTCGCCGATGCAGGCAAGGTGCCGCTCACGGCCGCGTCGATCCGCGCCGCGTTCGAGGCAAGCTACACCGCCGCGTTCGGTCGCGTGCTCGAAGGCATCCCTGTGCGCGTGATGAACCTGCGCTATGCGCGCATCGGCGTGCGGCCCAAGTTCGACCTGAAGGTGCTCGCACCCGAAGGGGAGGGCAGCACCGCGCCGCTGGGCACGCAGCGCGTGTTCCACCACGGCAAGTGGCACGAGGCCGTGCGCTATGCGCGGCTCGAACTGCCGGTGGCCGCCCGCATCGAAGGCCCTGCCATCCTGGAGCAGGCCGACACCACCGTGTGGCTCGAGCCCGGCTTCCACGCCGAGGTCGATGCGCACGGCAATCTGCTGGTGAGGCTGTCATGAGCGAAGCGGTGAAACCCATTGCGGTGAAGACGGCGCTGGTCATCATCGACCTGCAGAACGATTTTCTCGACGTGAACGGCGCGTATGCGCGCGGCGGCGACACCAACCCGCCTGCGCTGCTGCTGCCGGCGCGCGTGGCAGAGGTGGCGCGCGCGCTCAAGGCTGCGGGCGGCCTCGTGGTCGCGAGCCAGTTCACGCTGTGGCCCGACGCGAACGGCGAGCCGATGGTCTCGCCGCACCTGAAGGCGCTGCGGCCATACCTGAAGAAGGGCGACTTCGCGCCCGGCAGCTGGGGCCAGGCGAACGTCGATGCGCTGGCCGGGCTCGTCGACGTGACGGTCAGCAAGGTCGCGTACTCGGCGTTCTTCAACACGCAGCTCGACTGGGTGCTGCGCCGTGCGGGTATCGACATCGTCGCGGTCTGCGGCATCGTCACCAATGGCGGCGTCGCCAGCACGGTGCGCGACGCGCACATGCGCGACTACCGCACGCTGGTGCTAGCCGACGGCTGCGCGGCCTTCGGCGAAGAGCGCCACCAGACCTCGCTGGCCGACATGCGCAACGTGGCCGAAGTGACGGACTGCGCGGCCTTCACTGCATCGCTCGCATGACCGCAAGCCCCTCGCGCCTCATCCGCCGCGCGGAACGGGTCGAGACCGATGCGCATGTGCCGGTCGCCATCGTCGGCGGCGGCGCCTGCGGGCTCACGGCCGCGCTGATGCTGGCCGATGCGGGCGTGGAATGCGTGGTGCTGGAGCGCGACGCGCTGCCGAGCGGATCGACCGCGCTGTCCTCGGGCTTCATTCCCGCGCCGGGCACCCGCACGCAGCGCTCGCATGGCGTGCAGGGCGACAGCGCCGAGCGCTTCGCCGCCGACATCCAGGCCAAGGCCCACGGGCGCGCGGCGCCTGCGCTGGTCGCGGCTTATGCAGAGTCCATCGGGCCGGCGCTCGATGCGCTGCAGGAGCGGCACGGGCTGCGGTGGATGCTGCTCGACGGCTTTCTCTATCCGGGGCACAGCCTGCATCGCATGCACGCGCTTCCACAAAAGACCGGTGCCGCATTGATGGCCGCACTGCAGTCTGCCGCGGAGGCAGCAGGCATTCCTGTGTTGACGCAGGCGCTGGTCGATACGCTGGTGCTCGATGCCGAAGACCGTGTGGTCGGCGTCGATTACGCCCGGCCCGACGGCAGCCGCGAAACGCTGGCCTGCGACGCGCTGCTGCTCGCCTGCAACGGCTTCGGCGGCAATGCGCAGATGGTGCGCGCGCTGCTGCCCGAGATGGCCGAGGCCACCTTCGGAGGCCACACCGGCAACGACGGCAGCGCGATCCTCTGGGGCGAGTCGCTCGGCGCGCGGCTGCGCGACCTGGGCAGCTACCAGGGCCATGGCTCGTGGGTCACGCCGCAAGGGGCGCTGATGTCGTGGGCCGTGATGATGGAAGGCGGCGTGCAGGTCAACTGCGAGGGCCGACGCTTCCATGACGAGACGCAGGGCTACTCGGAGGCCGCGGTGCACGTGCTCGCGCAGCCGGGCGGCATTGCGTGGAATGTGTTCGATGCGCCGCTGCTCGCGCTGGCGCGCGGCTTTCCCGACTTCTGCGATGCGGAAGCTGCGGGTGCGCTGCGCCGCTGCGAATCGGCGGCTGCGCTGGCCGACTGCATCGGCTGCGAGCAAACCGTTCTGCAGGCCACGCTCGATGCCATGCGCGGCAACAAGCCACCCGCCGACGGCCGCGTGTTTGCACGCGCACTTGAAGCGCCGTACTTCGCAGTGAAGGTCACGGGCGCGTTGTTCCACACCCAAGGCGGCCTCGACACTGCGCCCGACATGCGCGTGCTGCGGCAGGGCGGCACGCCGTTCGCCAACTTGCTCGCCGCTGGTGGCGCGGCGGGCGGCGTCTCGGGCGACGCGGTGTGGGGCTATCTCTCCGGCAACGGCCTGCTGAGCGCCGTGGCCGGAGGCTACATCGCGGCGCGCACCGCCGCCGCATTGATCCATTCGACGAAAGCGTCCCCATGACGAACCCCTCCTTCAAGACCCGGCTCGCGCGCAACGACATCGTGCTCGCACCCGGCGTGTACGACGCGCTGAGCGCATTGGTGGCCGAGCAGGCCGGCTTCGAGGCGCTGTACCTCTCGGGCGCCTCCATTGCCTACACACGGCTGGGCCGCTCCGACGTGGGCCTAACCACTTTCACCGAGGTGGCCGACACGCTTGCGCGCATCACCGAGCGCGTGAGCCTGCCGGTGATCGTCGACGCCGACACCGGCTTCGGCAATGCGCTGAACACGCAGCGCACCGTGCGCGGCTTCGAGCGCGCGGGCGCGGCGATGGTGCAGATCGAGGACCAGACTTTTCCCAAGCGCTGCGGCCACCTCGACGGCAAGGCCGTGGTGCCCGAGCGCGAGATGGTCGGCAAGCTCAAGGCCGCGCTGGACGCGCGCGCATCGAGCAACACGCTGATCCTCGCGCGCACCGATGCGGTCGCAGTCGAAGGGCTCGAAGCGGCGCTCGACCGCGCCGAGGCATACCTCGCCTGCGGCGTGGATGCGCTCTTCATCGAGGCGCTGCGCTCGCCCGAGCAGATGGACGCGGCCTGCCAGCGCTTCGGCGGCCGCGTGCCGCTCCTGGCCAACATGGTCGAAGGCGGCAAGACGCCGATCCAGGATGCGGACGCGCTGCAGGCCCATGGCTTTCGCATCGCGATCTTTCCGGGCGGCACGGCACGCGCGGTGGCACACACCCTGCAGGGCTACTACGCGAGCCTGCACCGGCACCGCACCACACAGCCGTGGCGACCGCAGATGCTGGACTTCGACGCGCTCAACGACGTGATCGGCACGCCGGAGCTGATGCGCATCGGCCAAAAATACGATTGACCTGCCGCGGGGCGCTGCGCCCTCAGCGCAGCACCCGAATCAACTCGTCGTACACCAGCCGCACGCGTGCCGGCACCGGAGCGCGCTGCGGCCGGTAGACGTTGATCGGCCATGGCTCCGGTGCATCGGCCTCCAGCACGGCCACCAGCGCACCCGTTTGCAGCCATGGTTCCGCCAGCGGCGCAATGAGCTGGCCGAAGCCCACGCCCGCCAGCACGGCGGCGCATTCGGCATCGATGTCGTCGGTCACGAAGGCCGGTGACGTCACCGTGACGATCCGCCGCTTGCTGAACGCCCACGGCCAGGGACGGCCTGAGCTCAGGTCTATCAGTGCGGTGAGCGGCAGTGCCGAAAGCGCATCCAGGTTCTGCGGCGTGCCGACCCTTTCGATGAGTGCCGGTGCGGCCACCACATGCAGCGGCATTTTTCCGACGGTGCGCGCAACAAAGCGCGCATCGCGCATCGGCCCCACGCGGATGCCGATGTCGATCTGCTCGTCCACCACATCGGCATGCTGCTCGGAAAGGCGCAGGTCGAGCACCAGCCCCGGGTGCGCAGCCAGCAGCGGCGCGAGCGCCTGCGGAATGAGCCGCGCATACATGTGCGGTGCCGTGACCCGCACCGTGCCCGCGTGGCGGGACAGCGTTCGCCGGTCGATCTGGTGAAACAGCTCGTCGACGCCGCCCACCGCCACGCGGGCGCGCTCGGCAAGCTGCCGGCCGAAATCGGTGAGCTGCACGCCGCGCGTGCTGCGGTGGAACAGCGGCTCGCCCAGTTCTTCTTCAAGCTCGCGCACCGCGCGCGTCACCACCTGGGGCGAGACCGACAGGCGCACGGCGGCCTCGCGGAAATTGGCGGCGTCCGCGGCGGTGCAGAACACGCGCAGGGCTTCGAGGCGGTTGGCCATGGTGGTGCTTTCAAAAACCTCAAAAGGCGGAGTATTCCATTTTCAGGAATTCTGAAGTCGCGAGAGTTTCATTTACGGGAACGCGTGGATTTTCGACACTGCATGCACTTCTTGTTTTTCTTCAACACCCCCCGAAAGGAACCTCCATGACATCCGTTCAAGACAACATCCGCGGCAAGGTTGCCATCGTCACCGGCGCGAGCAGCGGGCTCGGCGAATCGACTGCCCGCCACCTGGCCGCGCGCGGCGCCAAGGTGGTGCTCGCAGCGCGCCGCACCGATCGGCTCGACAAGGTGGTCGCCGAAATCCGCGAAGCCGGCGGTGAAGCCATTGCCGTCGCCACCGACGTGGCCCGGCGCGCCGACCTGGAAAAGCTCGCGGCAGCAACCGTCGAAGCCTTCGGCCGCATCGACGTGCTGGTCAACAACGCGGGCGTGATGCCGCTGTCGCCCATCGACAAGCTCAAGGTCGACGAATGGGACCGCACCATCGACGTCAATATCAAGGGCGTGCTCTACGGCATTGCCGCAGTGCTTCCGCGCATGCAGGCCCAGGGCAGCGGCCACATCGTCAATGTCGCGTCCATTGCGGGGCTGAAGGTGTTCACGCCCATCGGCACTGTGTACAGCGCAACCAAGCACGCCGTGCGCGCCATCTCCGAAGGGCTGCGCGTGGAAATGGGCAACAGCGGCGTGCGCGTGACCATCGTGTCGCCGGGTGCGGTGGATTCGGAGCTTAAGTTCGGCAGCACCGACGCCGAAAGCGCCGCCGGCGTGCAGGCCTTCTACGAAGCCAACCAGATCCCGGCCGACTCCGTGGCCCGCGCCGTGGTCTATGCGGTGGAACAGCCCGCGGACGTGGACATCAACGAGGTGGTGCTGCGGCCGGTTGCGCAGGAGTTCTGATCGGGTGGAGATGTGAACGCTCGTGGCGTTCTCATCTCCGCCATCTTTCTGACCCTCTACAGATTTACTTCCGCAGTATTTCGATGGGTGCGGCAGACGGCCAAGTGAGAGAGGTTGCCACCCCAGCCGCGATCCGATACCGCTCCCAAACTTTCACAATGGTTCGCGCTTGCATGTAACAAAACCTTGCAACACCACCTAGTTCTGCTGAGAATGCCTAAGCCTTGCGCCGCACATACGCACAAGGCTCAACAAATCAAGGAGCAGGAAGTGGATTTCATTGATCAAGTCAGATCGCTCGCTTCTCGAGTGGCCGTCGCCAAGGACTTACTCCAAACAGAAGAGGCGACCAAGAACGCGATGGTTATGCCCTTCATCCAACTGCTCGGCTATAACGTCTTCGACCCTTTGGAGGTCACGCCGGAACTGATCGCAGATGTCGGAACCAAGAAAGGCGAGAAGGTCGACTATGCGATCTTGAAGGACGGCAAACCCATCATGCTCTTTGAATGCAAGAAGAGTGGCGGTGACTTGAATATCAACCATGCCAGTCAACTCTTCCGCTACTTCCATGTGACCGAAGCTCGATTTGGAGTTCTCACCAACGGTGTTGTATATCGTTTCTTCACTGACCTTGAGAAGCCGAACAAGATGGACGAGAAGCCCTTCTTCGAATTCAACATCCTCGATTTCCGTGATCAGGACGTCGAAGAGTTGAAGAAATTCGCGAAAACAATCTTCGATCTTGAGAGCATCCTCACCACTGCAAACCACCTTAAGTACACGCGGGCGATTCAGAACACGCTGAGCGAGTGGATGATTAACCCTCCTGAGGAATTCGTGCGGCTCGTATCGGCTGAGTTCCTGGCTGGCAAGCACTTCAAGAACGCGGTTAAGGACCAGTTCACCTTAGTGACGAAACGCGCTTTTCAGCAACTCGTCGGCGACAAGATCAACGAACGTCTGAAAGGGGCAATGACGCCTGAGCCCACGTTGGCGCCCGCGATCTCAGTAGTGGAAGAGGGCGCGCGGGCAGTTGACGAGCCATTTGTTCCATCAGAGGTTGAGTTGGAGGCGTTTCAGATTGTCCGGGCAATCCTTCGCCCGCTGGTAAAGCCGAACCGGGTTTTCATCCGTGACGCGGCCAGCTACTGCGCCATCCTCTTCGACGACAACAACCGCAAGCCGATTTGCCGACTTAGATTCAACAACGAGAGCAAACTGGTGGTCGGACTGTTTGACGCGAACAAGGAAGAGGAGCGTATTTCCATTTCCAGCGTTGATGAGCTTTTCGACTTTGGCGACCGCCTGAAAGATTGCATCAACGCTTACATCAAGCCGAGCTCTAGCAAAGAACCTGCAGAGCCAGTGCCGATTTAACTGGCCTAAGGTCCACTTAGGCAGCGACCGGCGACCGGCGACCGGCTGTCCCGCCCACACCGATTAACCTTCAAAACCTGAAGGACATTGACGGCCAAAAGCAGAAAGCCCCTGCAAAATAGAACGACCGTTCGTTTTATTCGGAGCTTCCACGATGTCTGTCAATGCCGTTCCCGCCAAGCCGGTCCGCGCGGCCCAGAAGGGCCAGCAGACCAAGGCCGTCATCGTTGACGCGGCGCTGGCGCTGGCTGCGCAGATCGGGCTCGAGGGCCTGTCGATCGGCGCTGTGGCCGAAATCACCAAGATGAGCAAATCGGGCGTGTTCGCCCACTTCGGCTCGCGCGAGGAACTGCAGATCTCGGTGGTGCGCGAGTATCACGCACGCTTCGAGCAAGAGGTGTTCTTTCCGGCACTCGAGGCACCGCGCGGCCTGCCGCGCCTGCGCGCCATGTTCGCCAACTGGATGAAGCGCACCTCGGCCGAAATCGACTCGGGCTGCATCTACATCAGCGGCGCTTCCGAATTCGACGACCGTCCCGGCCCGGTGCGCGATGCGCTCGTGGAGTCGGTCAGCATCTGGCAGGCGGCCGTTTTGCGCGCCATCGTGCAATCGAAGAGCGAGGGCCATCTGCGCGCCGATGCCGACGAACGGCAGGTTGCCTTCGAAATCCACGGCCTGATCCTCGCGCTGCACTACGAAGCACGTTTTCTGCAGGTGCCGGGCTCCATCGGCCGCGCGAACGTCGGCTTCGACAACATCCTCGCGCGCAGTGCCACGCCCGATGCACCGCCGCCTGCTGCGGAACCCGCAGCGGCAAAACCCGCCAGCCGCCGGCTCAAGCCCGTGCGCTGAGCGGCTCGTTCTTTTTCTCGTTTTCCCCTTTTTCTTTTTATCCAAGTTTCGACCAGGAGAGTCCCGGATGCCTACCTACAACCCGCCCGTACGCGACATGCAGTTCGTTTTGCACGAAGTGCTCAATGTCGCCGATGAACTCAAGGCGCTTCCGGCCCATGCCGAGACCGATGCCGACACCATCAACGCGGTGATCGAAGAGGCCGGCAAGTTCGCCGCCGAGGTGACCTTTCCGCTCAACATCAGCGGCGACGAAGAGGGCTGCACGCTCGACAAGACCACGCACGAAGTCAAGACCCCCAAGGGCTTCAAGGACGCCTACGCCAAGTACGTCGAAGGCGGCTGGCCTGCGCTGTCGTGCGACCCGGCCTTCGGCGGCCAGGGCCTGCCGTTCGTGGTGAACCAGTGCCTGTTCGAAATGCTCAACAGCGCGAACCAGGCCTGGACCATGTACCCCGGCCTTTCGCACGGCGCCTACGAGGCGCTGGTGGCCCACGGCACCGAAGAGCAGAAGAAGACCTACCTGCCCAAGCTCACGAGCGGCGAGTGGACTGGCACCATGTGCCTGACCGAGCCGCACTGCGGCACCGACCTGGGCCTATTGCGCACCAAGGCCGAGCCGCAGCCTGACGGCAGCTACCGCATCACCGGCAGCAAGATCTTCATCTCGGCCGGCGAGCACGACATGACGGACAACATCATTCACCTGGTGTTGGCCCGCCTGCCCGATGCGCCCAAGGGCAGCAAGGGCATCAGCCTGTTCGTGGTGCCCAAGTACAAGGTCAAGGCCGACGGTTCGCTCGGCGAGCGCAACCCGATCTTTTGCGCCGGCCTCGAGCACAAGATGGGCATCCACGGCAACGCCACCGCGCAGATCGTGATCGAAGGCGCCACCGGTTCGCTGGTGGGTGAGCCGAACAAGGGCCTGCAGGCCATGTTCGTGATGATGAACGCCGCCCGCCTGGGCGTGGGCAACCAGTCGCTGGGCCTCACCGAAGTGGCCTACCAGAACGCATTGGCCTATGCGAAAGACCGCACGCAGATGCGCTCGCTCTCGGGCGTGAAGGCCAAGGACAAGGAAGCCGACCCGATCATCGTGCACCCCGACGTGCGCAAGATGCTGCTCACGGCCAAGGCCTACGCCGAAGGCGGCCGCGCGCTGCAGATCTTCTGCACGCTGCTGCTCGACAAGGCGCACAACCACCCTGACGAGAAGGTGCGCAAGGACTCGGACGAACTGGTTGCGCTGCTCACGCCCATCGTCAAGGCCTTCATTACCGACAACGGCCACATTGCGACCAACGCCTGCATGCAGGTGTTCGGCGGCCACGGCTTCATCAAGGAATGGGGCATGGAGCAGTTCGTGCGGGACAACCGCATCAACATGATCTATGAAGGCACCAACACCATCCAGTCGCTCGACCTGCTGGGCCGCAAGGTGCTGGGCAACAACGGCGCGTCGCTCAAGAAGTTCGGCAAGCTCGTTGCCAAGCTGGTCGAAGAAGAAGGCGTGAACGAGAAGATGGCCGAGTTCATCAACCCGATTGCGGGCCTCGGCGACCAGCTCACCAAGTTCACGACTGAGATCGGCTTCAAGGGTTTCCAGAACCCCGATGAAGTGGGCGCCGCCGCGGTGGACTACCTGCGCGTGGCCGGCCACTTCGTGTTCGGCTACTTGTTCGCACGCATGGCCCAGGTGGCACTGCGCCAGATTGCCGCCGGCAACACCGATCCGTTCTACGTGGCCAAGCTGCAGACGGCACGCTTCTACTTTGCCAAGCTGTTCCCAGAGACGGCAACGCTGATGCGCACGGCGCGCGCCGGCAGCAAGGTGCTGATGGACACGGAAGCGGCGCTGGCCTGAGGCCGCCCCTGTACGTTGACATCGTTCAATCGGAGCCGCTCATGAAAACGACGCTTGCAGCCATCGTCCTTGCTGCCATTTCTGCCACAGCCATGGCGCAGAGCACTCCGGTGGGCTTGTGGCGCAACGTCGACGATAAGACCGGCGAGGCCAAGGCCGAGATTCGCATCGGCGAAGCCAATGGCGCGCTCATCGGCCGCATTGAGAAGTCGCTCAGAAAAGACACCAAGCCCGACGCGATTTGCGACGAATGCACCGACGACCGCAAGGGCAAGCCCATTGCGGGCCTCGAGATCATCCGCGGCGGCAAGAAGGCTGAAGGCAAGGACGTCTGGGAAGGCGGAAAGATCCTCGACCCCGAGAACGGCAAGGAATACCGCGCGAGCTTCACGCCCATCGATGGCGGCAAGAAGCTCGAAGTGCGCGGCTATCTGGGCCCGTTCTGGCGCACCCAGACCTGGAACCGTGTCCAGTAGACCGCTGCGTTTTCAATTCAAGAAATACCAATCAACATGTCCCGATTTCAAGTGAAGAAGGTCGCCGTGCTCGGCGCCGGCGTGATGGGTGCGCAGATTGCCGCGCACCTCGTCAACGTGCGCGTGCCCGTGGTGCTGTTCGACCTGGCGGCCAAGGACGCGACCGGAGCTGTCGCTCAAGGTGCAGCGAAGAACGGCATCGTCACGCGCGCCATCGACAACCTCAAGAAGCTCAAGCCCGCGCCGCTCGGCGACGTGGCCGATGCGGTGCTCATCGAGCAAGCCAACTATGAAGACGACCTGGCCAAGCTCGGCGAGTGCGACCTCATCATCGAGGCCATTGCCGAGCGCATGGACTGGAAGCTCGATCTCTACAAGAAGATCGCGCCGCACGTGGCCGAGCACTCGATCCTGGCCTCGAACACCTCTGGCCTTTCGATCACGAAGCTCAGCGAGGCGCTGCCCGAAGCCCTGAAGCCGCGCTTCTGCGGCATTCACTTCTTCAACCCGCCGCGCTACATGTTCCTGGTGGAGCTGATCAACACGCCCACCACCCAACCGCAGGTGCTCGACGACCTCGAGGCCTTCGTCACCAGCACGCTCGGCAAGGGCGTGGTGCGGGCGCACGACACGCCCAACTTCATCGCCAACCGCGTCGGCATCGCCGGCATGCTGGCGACGCTGAAGGAAGTCGAGAAGTTCGGTCTCACGCCCGACGTGGTGGACGACCTCACCGGCAAGAAGCTGGGCCGTGCAAGCTCGGGCACCTTCCGCACCGCCGACGTGGTGGGCCTCGACACGATGGCCCATGTCGTCAAGACGCTGCAGGACAACCTGAACGCCGAAACCGATCCGTTCTACGCCAACTTCTCGACGCCGCCGGTGCTCGCGAAGCTGCTCGAACTGGGCAACCTCGGCCAGAAGACCAAGGCCGGCTTCTTCAAGAAGGTTGGCCGCGACATCCTGCGCTTCGACCTCCAGAGCGGCGAGTACCTGCCCGCCGGCGCCAAGGCCGACGAGGTGTACGGCCGCATGCTCAAGAAGCCCGCGGGCGAGCGCCTCAAGCTGCTGCGCGAGAGCGAAGGACCGCAGGGCCAGTTCCTCTGGGCTATTCTGCGCGACAGTTTTCACTATGCCGCCGTGCACCTGGCCAGCATTGCCGAGAGCGCGCGCGACATCGACTTTGCGATGCGCTGGGGCTTCGGCATGAAGCAGGGCCCGTTCGAGCTCTGGCAGGAAGCCGGCTGGGCGCAGGTTGCCAAATGGGTGCAGGAAGACATCGATACCGGCAAGGCGCTGAGCACGGCACCGCTGCCCAAGTGGGTGTTCGAAGGCCCCGTGGCCGAGGCCGGCGGCGTGCATACGCCCGAAGGCTCGTGGAGCGCATCGCAGAACAAGTTCGTGCCGCAGCGCAAGCTGCCGGTGCATGACCGCCAGCTGTTCCCCGAGAGCGTGCTCGGCGCCAACGCGGCCGACGCCAACACCGCAGGCACCACGATCAGCGACGAAGGCGACGTGCGCGTGTGGACGCTCGACGGGGAAGTGCTCATCGCCAGCATCCATTCGAAGATGCACGCCATCAGCCCCGACGTGGCCGAAGCGCTGGGCGCCGCTGTCGACCTGGCCGAGGCCGAATACAAGGGCCTGGTCATCTGGTCGCCCGACGAGATGTTCTCTGTCGGCGCCGACCTGCAGGCAATGCTGCCGGCCTTTGTGGTCGCAGGCATCGGCGCGGTCGAAGGCGCGGAGGAGGAGCTGCAGAACGTGATGCTCAAGATCCGCTACGCCAACGTGCCGGTGGTGTCGGCCGTGCGCGGCATGGCGCTGGGTGGCGGCTGCGAGCTGGCCGTGTATTCGTCGAAACGCGTGGCGGCGATGGAAAGCTACATCGGCCTGGTCGAAGTGGGCGTGGGCCTGATTCCCGGTGCGGGCGGCCTGACCTACATTGCGCGCCGCGCGGCCGAGAACGCAGCGGCCTCCACGGGGTCTGACCTCCTGCCGTTCCTCACCGAAGGTTTCACCGCCGCGGCCATGGCCAAGGTAGGCACTGGCGCTTTGGATTCGAAGAAGCTCGGTTACCTGCTCGACAGCGACGTGATCGTGCCGAACAAGGACGAGCTGCTTTACGTGGCGCTGCAGCAGGCGAAGGCCATGGCCGACGCCGGCTACCGCCCGCCACTGCGCCGCACCTTCCGCGTGGCAGGCCGCAGCGGCGCCGCGACGATCAAGGGCCAGCTCGTGAACATGCGCGACGGCGGCTTCATCAGCGCGCACGACTTCCACATTGCCAGCCTGATCGCGAATGTGGTGACCGGCGGCGACGTGGACGCGGGCTCGCTCGTGACGGAGGAATACCTGATGGCGCTGGAGCGCAAGGCGTTCTGCTCGCTGATCGTGCATCCGAAGACGCAGGAGCGGATCATGGGGATGCTGAGCACGGGGAAGCCGGTGCGGAACTGATCTGACCCACAGACCATGAAAGAGGACGCAGGCATGTCTGGTCCCCTCTCCCGCGAGCGGGAGAGGGCTAGGGTGAGGGCACGCAGCCTTCGAGGAACCCCGACGGACGCCGAGTCCCTGCTCTGGTACCACCTGCGAGATCGCCGCCTCAGTAATTACAAGTTCCGTCGCCAACGTCCCATCGGCCCGTACTTCGCAGACTTTGCATGCCTCGAAGCGAAGTTGATCGTTGAACTGGACGGCGGGCAGCATGTGGAAGCTGCCAGCTATGACGAGAACCGCTCCCGCTTCATGGAAGCCCAGGGCTATCGCGTTCTCCGGTTCTGGAACAACGAAGTGCTGACGCAGACGGATGCCGTTCGAGAGCGGATTCTGCAGGCGCTGCAAGAAGACAGCCCTCACCCCAGCCCTCTCCCGCGAGCGGGAGAGGGAGCAAGACAACAGTCGACCATCGTCGCATCGGGCGAATGAGCAAGACAAGACACAAGGACTGAAGAGAAGCCATGAAACAAATCCAAGACGCCTACATCGTCTCCGCCACCCGCACTCCCATCGGCAAGTCGCATCGCGGCTACTTCCGCAACTACCGGCCCGACGACCTGCTCGCGACCACGCTGAAGGCTGCACTCGCCGCCGTACCCGGCCTCGACCCCAAGGCCATCGAAGACATCATCTGCGGCTGCGCGATTCCCGAATCGCAGCAGGGCTTGAATGTCGCGCGCATCGGCGCCGTGCTGGCGGGCCTTCCCACCAGCATCGGCGGCATCACAGTGAACCGTTTCTGCGCTTCGGGCCTCTCTGCAGTGCAGATGGCCGCGGACCGCATCCGCGTGGGCGAAGCCGACGTGATGATCGCCGCCGGTGTCGAGAGCATGAGCATGGTGCCGATGATGGGCAACTCGCCGTCGCTTTCGCCCTCCATCTTCGAGCGTGAAGGCGACGTGGGCATTGCCTACGGGATGGGCCTCACGGCCGAGAAGGTTGCTCAGCAATGGAAGGTGAGCCGCGACGCGCAGGACGAGTTCGCGCTCGCCTCGCACCAGAAGGCACTGGCCGCACAGAAGGCCGGCAAGTTTGCCGACGAGATCACGCCCATCGAAGTGACCGACCGCGCGCCGAACCTGGAGACCGGCGAATCGATTGCGAAGACCCGCACGGTGAACCTCGACGAAGGCGCCCGCCCGGACACCAGCCTTGAAGGCCTGGCCAAGCTGCGCACCGTGTTTGCCGCGCGCGGCACCGTCACCGCGGGCAACAGCTCGCAAACATCGGACGGCGCTGGCGCGCTCATCCTGGCGAGCGAGAAGGCCGTGAAGCAATACGGCCTCACACCGCTTGCCCGCTTTGTGAGCTTTGCGAGCAAGGGCGTGCCGCCGCACATCATGGGCATCGGCCCGATCGAGGCGATTCCGGCGGCGCTGCGCTACGCAGGCCTCAAGCACGAGGACATCGACTGGTTCGAACTCAACGAAGCCTTCGCGGCGCAATCGCTCGCAGTCATCAACACGCTGGGGCTCGATCCGAGCAAGGTCAACCCGATGGGCGGCGCAATCGCACTGGGCCATCCGCTCGGCGCGACCGGCGCGATTCGCGCGGCTACCGTGGTGCACGCACTGCGGCGCGAAAACCTGAAGTACGGCATGGTCACGATGTGCGTGGGGATGGGGCAGGGCGCAGCCGGCATCTTCGAACGCGTGTAGGGCGGCTACTGCGCGGGCGATCTGCGGCGTTGCGGGGCCCGTCGGGAAATCCTCACGACCCTGAAGGTCGCTCCGGTTTCCCGCCGCCCGCGCCTTGCATCTCATCCCGCTCGCTACGCCGGAAAGATTGCGGTCTTGGTTCAAGAAAACGAAGGAGACAACTTCATGCAGGCGCAGCAGATACAGGTCAGCGAAGGCGTGCAGGTGGCCGTGCGCCGCTACGAGCCGGCCGGCGAACCGCGTGCCAGCATCGTCATCGGCGGTGCCATGGGTGTGCGGCAGTCTTTCTATGAACCCTTCGCACAATGGCTTGCGCAGCAGGGCCTGCAGGTGTGGACCTTCGACTACCGCGGCTCGGGCGATTCGCGCAACGGCGCCTCGCTGCGCGGCTTCGAGGCTGATTTGTTCGACTGGGCGCGTGACTACGAGGCCGTGATCGACGCCGCAAAGGCTGTAATGCCGGAGCAGCCGCTCTATCTTCTCGGCCACAGCCTCGGCGCGCAGCTGCCGGGCTTCTTGCAGCGGCCGGAGCAGGTGGACGGCCTTGTCAGCATTGCTGCTGGCAGCGGCTACTGGCGTGAGAACGCGCCGAAGCTCAAGCGCAGCATTCTCTATTTCTGGTTTGTGCTGGTGCCGCTGGTCACGCGGCTGTGCGGCTACTTTCCGGGCCGCAAGCTCAAGAAGGTGGGCGACCTGCCGCGTGGGGTCATCCTGCAATGGCGCCGCTGGTGCCTTCATCCGCGCTACAGCGTGGGCGCCGAAGGCGAGAGCGCCTTGCAGAGCTACGGGCGCGTGCGCTTTCCGGTGCTTGCACTGTCGATGACCGACGATGAACTCATGACGCTGGCCGGCACCGAAAGCCTGGTGAGTTTCTATGCGGGCGCGCCGCGTGCCGTCGAGCGCATTGCACCCGCCGACGTGCAGGCGCGGCGCATCGGCCACTTCGGCTTCTTCCGCGAACAGTTCAAGAGCAGCCTCTGGCCGAGCACCATCGACAAGCTGCACCGCCTGGCCGCACTTACCGCGGTGCAGCAACCCGGCGTCCCGCACACGACTGCATAACGCCACGCATCGGAGGCACACTGCAAATCACCATGAGCACGCATCCCTTCGACAAAGCCCTCGCGCTTGAGCACAGCGACATCCGCGCCGGGCATTTCACCGGCGCCACCAGCCCCGACTACTGGAACATGGTCGGGCCCTTCGGCGGCGCCACGGCCGCCATTGCGCTGCAGTCGGTGCTGCGGCACCCGGACCTGCTGGGCACGCCGCTCGCGCTGACCGTCAACTTTGCGGCGGCGCTCGAAGCCGGCCCATTCGACGTGCAGGCCACACCGGTGCGCACCAACCGGTCGACGCAACACTGGACGGTGCAGATCACCCAGCCGGGTGCGGGCGGCTCGCCGAACATGACGACCACGGCCACGGTGGTCACGGCCGCACGGCGCGAAACCTGGGGCGAAAGCGACACGCCGATGCCCGAGGTGCCGCCGCCCGAGGCGGTCAAGCGCTTCAGCATCGGCCCCGCCGGCGTGGCATGGCTGGACCGCTACGAGATGCGTCCAATCAGCGGTGGCATTCCCGCGAAGTGGGACGGCAGCCTTCAGCACAGCGAAAGCCGGCTCTGGCTGCGCGATGCCGAGGAGCGGCCGCTCGACTTCTGCTCGCTCGCCGCGATGAGCGACATGTTCTATCCGCGCGTGTGGCTGCGCCGCGCCAAGCATGTGCCGGCGGGCACGGTGTCGATCACCACCTACTTCCATGCCGGGCCGGATCAACTGGCCGAGGTCGGCTCGGGCTACTTGCTGGGCCGCGCGGTGGGGCAGCAGTTCTTCAACGGCTTCTTCGACCAGGCGGCGCACTTGTGGAGCGAGAAGGGCTTGCTGCTCGCCACGTCGAACCAGATCGTCTACTACAAGGAATAGCGAGAGAACGCCCATGCAAAAGACCGCACTCATCGTCGGCGCCGGCGACGCCACCGGCGGTGCCATTGCCCGCCGCTTCGCCCGCGAGGGTTATGCCGCCTGCGTAACGCGCCGCAGCCTCGACAAGCTGCAGCCGCTCGTCGCGCAGATCGAAGCCGAAGGCGGCCGCGCCCATGCGTTTAGCTGCGATGCGCGCAAGGAAGAAGAAGTGGTCGCACTCGTCGAGCAGATCGAGTCGACCATCGGCCCCATCGAGGTGATGGTGTTCAACATCGGCGCCAATGTGCCCGAGAGCATCCTGACAGAAACCGCGCGCAAGTATTTCAAGGTATGGGAGATGGCCTGCTTCTCGGGCTTTCTCAACGGGCGCGAGGTTGCAAAGCGCATGGTGGCGCGCGAACTCCCGAAAGGCGGGCATCGCGGCACGATCATCTTCACAGGCGCCACAGCGTCGCTACGTGGTGCCGCGAACTTCGGCGCCTTCTCGGGCGCGAAGATGGCTTTGCGCGCGCTGGCCCAGTCGATGGCCCGCGAGCTAGGTTCTCAGGGCATTCACGTAGCGCATGTGGTGGTCGACGGCGCCATCGACACCGAGTTCATCCGCACCAATTTTCCAGAGCGTTATGCGCTGAAGGAAAGCGACGGCATCCTGAACCCTGAGCACATTGCGGACAGTTATTGGATGCTGCATTCGCAGCCGCGCGATGCGTGGACGCATGAGCTTGATCTGCGGCCGTGGTCGGAGAAGTTCTGAGATGACTTCTTCGATTGTGCGCACTGAGCGTTGTTCAGGGCGCGCACCCGCCGACGGGGTACCTTTCTCCGCGAATGTCCCCCGGCCTGCGGCCTCCTCCTTTATT
>NZ_JBBCBW010000026.1:0-32500 GCF_037204085.1 Variovorax sp. CCNWLW235
CCAAGTCCTCTTCGAGGACTGTTTCAACCAGAATGTCGACATCCAATCCATCGTTGCACTTGGGATTTGAGACCGCCCTTACTTTCTTTTGGCGAAGCAAAAGAAAGTGAGTCCGCCGCCGGGCGGAATCCCGGCCTCGGAACTCAAGAAAACCAAAGAAAAATCAACCCCACCGAGGCACAGCCTCATCCTTCAACTGCTGCCGCAACAACCCATAGTCCGGCACCACACTCTCCACCGTCTCCCAGAACCGATGCGAGTGATCCATCACCCGCAGATGCGCCAGCTCATGCGCAACCACATAGTCGATCACCGGCAGGCGAAAGTGAATCAACCGCCAGTTCAGCCGAATCGACCCATCCACACTCGCACTGCCCCACCGGGTGGCGGCATTCGACAACGACAGCTTCTGCCACCGCACTCCAAGCCGCGGCGCAAAGTGATCGAGCCTTTCGATGAACAGCCGCCGCGCCTGCCGCATGAGCCAGGCCTGGGCGGCATCGCGGATCTGCGAGGGCTCGGCGTTCTGCGCCACGGCCAGGCGCAAGATGCGCGGCCCGGTGCCGTCGCCGCCCGCCTCATCGAGCGTGCCGCCGACGCTTGCAAAACCGTGCTTCGGGTCGAGGCGAATCACGACCGGTTCGCCCATGAATGGAAACTCCGCGCCGTCTTTCCACTCGATGCGTGTGGCCTCGACGCGTGCGTGGCGTTGCCGCGTTTCGAGCAGCTTGCGGATGATCCAGTCGGCCTTTTCCTGGATGGCGGCGTCCACGTCGCGCAGCGTGACCCAGCGCGGCGCGCGCACTGACAAACCTTCGGGACCGACCAAGAAGCCGATGGTCTTGCGCTTGCCGCGCTTGAACTCATAGGCCACTCGCGCTGAACCCAGCACCGTTTCGCGCGTGGCCTGCGGATGCACGAAGCTCGCGAGCGTCAGCGTGTCGCGCAGCGGAATGGCGGGCAAAGCGGCGGGGCCGGCGTTGTCTTGCCGCTGGGCATCGGCCACAGGAGGCGAGGCAGCCAACGGCGTCGCCACCGGCGGCGCGGCCTTCTTCTTCACTTTTCGCGGCTTGCGCTCGGGCGGCTTGGGCGGCGCAAACTCGTTGCCCAGCCCTTCGAACAAATCCATCGTGAACTGAAGCAGTCCCCGCATCTCGGGCTTTCTCTTCAGTGCACTTCTGGCGCCGCCTGCAGCGGCGGGCTGTCGCGATAAGCCTCTGGGTCGAGCCGGCGCATTTCCGATTCGATCCAGGCCTCGACTTCGCGCATCAGCTCATCGGGCTTGCGGCCGACGCTGGGAATGGCCGGGCCGATCGACACGTCGACCACGCCGGGGCGCTTGATGAAGGCCTTGCGCGGCCACACCTTGGCCGAAGTAACGGCCACCGGAATCACAGGCACGCCGGTTTCGCATGCGAGCCGCGTGCCGCCGCTCTTGTAGGTGCCCTTCTGGCCGCGCGGAATGCGGGTGCCTTCGGGAAACATGATGATCCAGATGCCCTGCGCAAGCAGCTTGCGGCCCTGGTTCACGACCTTGTTGAAGGCCTGCGCACGCTGGCTGCGATCGATATGGATCATGTCTAGCCGGGCCATGGCCCAGCCGAAGAAGGGCACGTAGATCAGTTCCTTCTTGAACACGAAGGCCAGCGGATGCGGCATCAGCGTGGGCATGAGGAAGGTCTCGAACGTGGACTGGTGCTTGACCAGCAAGACCGCGCCGGCGAGCTTGTCGGTCGGCAGGTTCTCCATGCCGGTCACGCGGGTCTTGATGCCCAGCAGCACGCGTGCGCCGCCAATGGCCCAGCTGAGCCACTGCACTGCCATCCAGTAGAGCGGTATGCCTCGCTTCCAGAGGGAACTGACGCACATGATGATGCCCCACGGCACCACGGTGACGAGCATCCACAGTGCATGGACAACGGAACGGAGAAACGCCATCAGACAGCCACCTGCAGTGCGGCCTGCGCTTCGCGCGCAAGCAAAAAGTCGACAAAGGCGGCGAGGTTCTCGTGAACCATGGTGTTCGCCGGGTATTCGGGGGGCAGCGGGTCGACGCCGATGCAGGCGGCGCCCATGCCCGTGAGCAAAAGATGCGGCTCGCAGCCCGCGGCGGCGCCCGCCTGCAGGTCGCGCAGGCTGTCGCCCGCGGTCGGCACGCCCTGCAGATCGATGCCGTAGCGGTCGCCGATCTGCAGGAACAGGCCCGGCTTCGGCTTGCGGCAATCGCAGTCCTCGTCGGGACTGTGCGGGCAATAGAACACCGCATCGACCTTGCCGCCCACGGCCGCGAGCATCTTGTGCATCTTGGCGTGCATGGCGTTGAGCGACGCCATGTCGAACAGGCCGCGGCCGAGGCCCGACTGGTTGGACGCGATCACCACGTGCCAGCCCGCATGGTTGAGCTTGGCCACGGCTTCGAGCGCACCGGGCAGCGGCGTCCACTCGATGTCGCTCTTGACGAAATCTTCGCGGTGCACGTTGATCGTGCCGTTGCGGTCGAGGATGACGAGTTTCATGGCGTTGGCAAAAAAGCCCGTACTGCTTCGCTTCAGACTGCCAGCCGCTCGAGTTGAGCCACGCGGTTCATCGCGGCGTGCAACGACATCAGCAAGCCCAGCCGGTTGAGGCGAAGGTCGGCCTGCTCGGCATTGACCATCACGCCGTCGAAGAAGGCATCGACCGGCTCGCGCAGCGCGGCCAGGGTCTGCAGCGACGCGGTGTAGTCGCCGGCATCGAACTGCGCATTGGCCGCGGGTACGACCTCAGCCATGGCGGCGTGCAGCGCCTTTTCGGCGGGCTCCTGCAGCAGAAGTTCGCTGACGTGCGCGTCGGCCTCGGGCGCCTTCTTGAGGATGTTGCCGATGCGCTTGTTGGCCGCAGCCAGCGCGGCGGCGGCGGGCAAGGCGGCAAAGGCGCGCACTGCCGCCAACAGCTTGGGCACTTCGCCCAGGCGCTGCGGGCGCGGTGCCAGCACGGCGTCGACCTCTTGCGCGCTGGCGCCCTGCTCGCGCAGGCTGCCGGCCAGGCGGTCGAGAATGAAGTCTTGCAGCTCGACCGTGGCCTTGCCGCTGTCGAAGCCGTCGATGTCCTTGAACTGCGCGGCGGCGTCCTGCAGCAGCGCGTCGAGCCCCAGCGGCAGGTCTTTCTCGATCAGCATGCGGATCACGCCCAGCGCATGGCGGCGCAGCGCGAACGGATCGCGGTCGCCGGTGGGCAGGTTGCCGATGCCGAACATGCCGACCAGCGTCTCGAGCTTGTCGGCCAGCGCAACCACCAGGCCGACGGTGTTGCGCGGCAGTTCGTCGCCCGCAAAGCGCGGCTTGTAGTGGTCTTCGATGGCGTCGGCCACCGCGGCGGACAAGCCGTCGTGCAGCGCGTAGTAGCGGCCCATGGTGCCCTGCAGTTCCGGGAACTCCCCGACCATGTCGGTCACGAGGTCGGCCTTGGCGAGCTGGGCAGCCTGCACCGCCTGCGCGGTGAGCGTTGCATCTGCCGATTGCTCCGCTTGCGCCAGCTGCGCCGCAATGCCGCGCGCAATGCGCATCACGCGCTGCACGCGTTCGCCCTGCGTGCCCAGCTTGTTGTGATAGACCACCTTGCCGAGCGATTCGACGCGTGAGGCCAGAGATTTCTTGCGGTCCTGGTCGAAGAAGAACTTGGCGTCGGCCAGGCGCGGGCGCACCACGCGCTCGTTGCCGCCGACCACCGCGCTCGCGTCTTCGGGGCTGATGTTGCTGACCACGAGGAACTTGTTGGTGAGCTTGTTCGATGCGTCGAGCAGCGGAAAGTACTTCTGGTTGGCCTTCATCGTGAGGATGAGGCACTCCTGCGGCACTTCGAGAAACTCGCGCTCGAAGCTGCACACCAGCACGTTGGGGCGCTCGACCAGTGCCGTGACTTCGTCGAGCAGCGCGTCGTCATGAATGGGCACCGTGCCGCCGCCCACCCGCACGGCCGCAGCCGCGAGCTGGCGCGCAATTTCGGTGCGGCGGGCTTCAAAGCTGGCGATGACCGCGCCGTCGTCCTGCATCTGCAGCGCGTAGCTATTGGCATCGCGCAGCACCACGGGGTCGACCGCCGCCTCGAAGCGGTGGCCGTGCGTTTCGCGGCCCGCATGCAGGCCCAGCGCCTCGACGGGCACCACGGCGTCGCCATGCAGCGCCACCAGCCCGTGGGCGGGGCGCACGAAGCTCACGCTGCTCCAGCCGGGAAGCTCGCAGCCGCTTTCGAGCTGGTAGCTCATTACCTTGGGAATCGGCAGCTTGGCGATGGATTCGGCCAGCGCTTTCTGCAAGCCTTCGGTCAGCGTGGCGCCCTTGGCAGTGCTTTCGTAGAAGAGGGCTTCGGCCTTGCCGTCCATTGCGCGCTTCAGGCCGGGCACGGCCGAGGCATCGGCGCCGAGGGCGGCCAGCCGCTTGAGCAGCGCGGGCGTGGGCTGGCCCGAGGCGTCGAGCCCCACGGCCACGGGCATGAGCTTTTGCGACACGGCCTTGTCGGCGGCGCGCTCGGCTACATGCGTGAGGTGCGCGGCCAGGCGGCGCGGCGATGCGTAAGCGGTGAGCACCGAGGCGGGCTCGGCGAGCCCCTGGGCCACGAGCTGGTCGCGCAGGCCGTTGGCGAAAGCATCGCCGAGTTTCTTCAACGCCTTGGGAGGCAGCTCTTCAACGAAGAGTTCGACCAACAGATTCTTTTGCACGCTCGTCATCGCTCAAGCCGCCTTCTTCGTGATTTGTGCAACCCACTCGCGCGGCGCCATCGGGAAACCGAGCCGCTCACGGCTCTCGTAGTAGCTCTGCGCCACGCTGCGCGCAAGGTTGCGGATGCGGCCGATGTAGGCCGCGCGCTCCGTTACGCTGATGGCGCCGCGCGCGTCGAGCAGGTTGAAGCTGTGCGCGGCCTTGAGCACCTGCTCGTAGGCCGGCAGCGCGAGCTGCTCCGTCATGAGGTGCTTGGCCTGCTTTTCGTGCGCGTTGAAGGCGGTGAACAGGAATTCGGCATCGCTGTGCTCGAAGTTGTAGGTCGATTGCTCGACCTCGTTCTGCTTGTACACGTCGCCGTAGCTCAGGCCTTCGGTCCAGGTCAGGTTGTAGACGTTGTCCACGCCCTGCAGGTACATGGCCAGGCGCTCCAGGCCATAAGTGATTTCGCCGGTGATGGGCTTGCAGTCGATGCCGCCCACCTGCTGGAAATAGGTGAACTGCGTCACCTCCATGCCGTTGAGCCACACCTCCCAGCCCAGGCCCCAGGCGCCGAGCGTGGGGTTCTCCCAGTCGTCTTCCACAAAGCGGATGTCGTTCTTCTTCAGGTCGAAGCCCAGGGCTTCCAGGCTGCCGAGGTACAGCTCGAGGATGTTGCTGGGCGCCGGCTTGAGCACCACCTGGTACTGGTAGTAGTGCTGCAGGCGGTTCGGGTTCTCGCCGTAGCGG
This sequence comes from Variovorax sp. CCNWLW235, assembly GCF_037204085.1. Classification (NCBI taxonomy): domain Bacteria; kingdom Pseudomonadati; phylum Pseudomonadota; class Betaproteobacteria; order Burkholderiales; family Comamonadaceae; genus Variovorax; species Variovorax sp. CCNWLW235. The sequence goes on from NZ_JBBCBW010000026.1 coordinate 5,427, forward strand.
CCGTCCTTGGGGCGGCGGCTGGGCTGCACGTAGGCGGCCTTCCAGGGTTCGGGGCCGAGGGCCCGCAGGAAGGTGGCGGTGTGCGAGGTGCCCGCGCCCACTTCCATGTCGTACGGTTGCAGCAGCGCGCAGCCCTTGTCGGCCCAGTACGACTGCAGTTTGAGAATGATTTGCTGGAAGGTCAACATGAAGCTGGCCGGCGCAGGCCGGACATTTGGACGGTAGCGCGGCAATGCGCCGCGAAAGCGGACGATTTTACGGTCGGAGGGCAACTCTCCCACAGCAAGCCGGGATGGCGGCTGCCGGCGCGGCGCCCCGGGCCGTGCGACAAAGGCGGGCCGGTTGCATGCAATCGCCTTTTCCAAGTCTTTTTCCGACCTTTTTCCCCGCGCCTTCGGCATTGCAACGTTCGGCCGGGCACTCCTTTCCCCTGCTCCCATCGACATGCTGCCGCCCCAAATCGGTCCGAATTCCCCCCTGTTCATCGTTCTCAACGCCGGCTCGGGCAACGCGGACACCGCCGAGACTCGCCGGATCATCGAGGAAGGCTGCGCCGCGGCCGGCCGCAAGCACCGCATCTTTCTTGTGGATGAGCGCACCACGGTGCAGGCGCTCGCGCGCGAGGCGGTCGAGCGCGCCCGCGCTGTCGGCGGCGTGGTGGTGGCCGCGGGCGGCGACGGCACCATCAACACCGTGGCGCAGGCCACGCTCGGCAGCGGGCTGGCTTTTGGCGTGCTGCCGCAGGGCACCTTCAACTATTTCAGCCGCGCCCATGGCATTCCGGGCGATACGGCCGAGGCGCTGCAGGTGCTGCTGACCGCGCAGCCGAAACCCGCGCAGGTGGGGCTGGTGAACGACCGCGTGTTCCTGGTCAACGCCAGCATGGGGCTGTACGCCGAGCTGCTGGAAGAGCGCGAAAGCTACAAGGCACGCTACGGCCGCAGCCGCTGGATCGCTTTTTTTGCAGGCCTTTTGACCGTGATGCGCGGCCATCGGCTCTGGAACCTGCGCATGGCTTGGCGCGGACAGGAGCGCGACATTCGCACACCGACGCTTTTTGTCGGCAACAACCCGTTGCAGCTGCTGCAGGTCGGCATCGAGCATGCCGACGCTCCCGAAAACGGTCAGCTGGCGGCCGTGGTGCTGAAGCCGACGGGCGCGCTGGCAATGCCCGGCCTTCTGGTGCGCGGCGCGCTGGGGAGGCTTGGGAGCGCCGACGAGGTGCTGAGCTTTCCGTTCGAGTCGATGACGGTGAAGACCGGCCGCCTGCATTCCCCGCGCCGCGTGAAGGTGGCCACCGACGGGGAGGTCGCCTGGACCGAGATGCCGCTGCTGTTTCGGGTGTCGCCCGAGCCGCTGTGGCTGGTGCGGCCCGATTCCGCACCCGAGTTGGAGGCCGCCAAGCAATGAGCTGCCTGCTTCAGATTTCAGACACGCATTTCGGCACCGAGCAGCCCGAGGTGATGGAGGCGCTCGAACGGCTTGCGCAGGCTCTCTCGCCGCAGGTGGTGGTGCTCTCCGGCGACATCACCCAACGCGCCACGCGGGCGCAGTTTGCAGCGGCCCGCGCGTTCGTCGACAGGCTGGCGGCGCCGGCGTTGGTGGCCATTCCCGGCAACCACGACATTCCGCTCTATCACCTGCCGGCGCGGCTGTTCTCGCCTTATGAAAGGTACGCCGAAGCGTTCGGAAACGATCTGGAGCCGATGTTCGAATCCGCCGAATGGCTGGTGGTTGCGGTCAACACCACGCGCTGGTACCGGCACGAGGACGGCGAGGTTTCGCCCGAGCAGATCGAGCGTGTAGCGGCCCGGCTGGCGTCTGCCTTGCCTTCGCAGTTGCGCGTGGTGGTGACGCACCAGCCGGTGATGGTCACGCGCCAGGAAGACATGCACAACCGGCTGCACGGCCGCGAAACGGCTGTGGCGCGCTGGAGCCACGCGGGGGCAGACCTGATCCTGGGCGGCCACATCCACCTGCCCTTTGTGCGCTCGCTGCACGACGCCTATGCGGGTTGCCCGCGCACGACATGGGCGGTGCAGGCCGGCACGGCCGTGTCGTCGCGCGTGCGGGCGGGGCATCCCAATTCGGTGAATGTGCTGCGCATGGAGAACATTGGCGGTACCCGCGTTTGCCAAGTGGAGCGGTGGGACCATTCGGCGGTTCACAAGGCCTTTGTGTGCGGCAAAGTATTGCGGCTTCGGCTTGCCAGCGGAGCGGCGCTCCCTTAGGGTGCCCCGCATGCCAACGGAAGCCCCTGCCCTCGTTCTTCTCGCCCGCCAGTTCGGCGAGCATGCCCTTGCCTGGTTCCTCTGTGTTTTTGCGGTGTCGGTGCTGGGCGCCGGCATCGCCTGCCGGCTGCTGCAGCGCCGCCGCGCCAGGATTTCGTCGAGCGACGAGCCTGATGAGCCGCGCGTGGCAGCCGGGCTGGCGCTGGGTTTTGTGCTGATTCTTGCGGCGGCGAGCCTGGTGGCCTACATCGCATCGATGCTGGGCGACGGGCGCCTGCTCGGCCTGGCCGACCAGGCACTGGCCGATGCCATCGGCGAGCATGTGCCGTGGGCGGCCCTCGTGGCTTTCAGCTGGCTCACGCACCTGGGCGATGCCGAACTGCTGGCGCCTGTGTGCGTGGTGCTGGCCCTTGTGCTGTGGCGCAACGCGCACCGAGGCTTGGCCTTGGGCTGGGTGATGGCGCTAGGCGGCATCGTGCTGCTGAACCCCGCGCTCAAGCGCATCTTCGCGCGGGCACGGCCGCTGCACGACCATGGGCTGGCGCTGGAGACGAGCTTCAGCTTCCCGAGCGGCCACAGCGCGGGCGCGATCGTGAGCTACGGCATGCTGATGTATTTGGCGCTGCGCCTGTTGCCAGCGCGCTGGCATGTGCCGGCGGCCATGGCCGCCGCCGCAGCCATCGTCACCATTGCATGCAGCCGCGTCTTTTTGCAGGTGCATTTTGCAAGCGACGTGGTGGCCGGCCTGCTGACCGGCCTGGCCTGGCTGCTCGTGTGCGTGAGCAGCCTCGAATACGCGCGGCACCGCAAGCGGCGGCGCATCCGCCCCTGAACGGAATAGATCGAGAAGATCTTCGCCAGGAACACCGCGGAACCGGCTTTGCCGGGCCGCTGGTGTTGCCCCCTCGAGGGGGAGGCGGCTACACGAAGTGAGCCGCTTCGGGGGTGGGTCAATATTCCCAGAAGATGCGCTGGAGTTCCTTGGTGTCGCTGGTCTTCGTCAGTGCGACCATCGCCAGGATTCGAGCCTTCTGCGGGCGCAGGTCGTGCGCCACCACCCAGTCGTACTTGTCGTCGGGCTGCTCGGCATTGCGGATCACGAAGCCGTCGGCCACGCGCGAACTGCGAATGATGATGGCGCCGTCGGTGCGTGCCTTCTGCAGGTTGGGCACGATGCGGTTGGCCACCGAGCCGTTGCCCGTGCCGCCGTGGACGATCGCCTTCACGCCGCTCTTGGCGAATGCATCGATGGCGATGGAAGAAACACCCTCGTAGCCCATCGCAATCTCGACCGCCGGCAGCGTGTTGATGCTGTCGATGTCGAACTCCGAGTTCATGGTGTGGCGCTTCACCGGTGCACGGAACCAGTAGTTCTTGCCCTCGACCACCATGCCCAGCGGGCCCCACTGGCTGGAGAAGGCGCTGGTCTTGATGTTGACGTTCTTGCTCACGTCGCGGCCGCTGTCGATGTTGTCGTTCATCGTCACCAGCACGCCCTTGCCCGCCGCGTCCTTGCTGCCGGCCACGCTGACAGCGTCATACAGGTTGAGCGCGCCGTCGGCCGACAGCGCCGTGCCCGGGCGCATCGAGCCGACCACGACGATCGGCTTGTTGGTGCGCACGGTGAGCGTGAGGAAGAAGGCGGTTTCTTCCAGCGTGTCGGTGCCGTGGGTGATGACGATGCCGTCCACGTCGGCCTGCTTGGACAGCGCGGACACGCGCTTGGCCAGCGTCAGCAGGTTGTCGTTGGTCAGGCTTTCGGAAGCGACCTGGAACACCTGCTCGCCGCGCACGTTGGCAATTTTCGAGAGCTCGGGCAGGCCGGCAATCAGCTTGTCGACGCCGACCTTGGCGGCCGCGTAGGTGGCGCTGTTCACGGCCGAGGCGCCGGCCCCCGCGATGGTGCCGCCGGTGGCCAGGATCACCACATTGGGCAATGCCTGCTGGGCTTGCGCGAGCGCGCTGGCCGCAAGCAACGCGGCGCCGGCCGCGAAGGCCCTGAAACGGGGAGAAAGGTACATGAAAGAACTCCTTTGTCTTGAATGAATTTCTGGAAGCGGCGAGAAGATACATGAACCGTGCCCGCATGCTCTTCGCTTCCATGCCGGCATGGCATGCGGCCATGCGCCTGGGATTACCATCGCCGGGCGCACCGCCGCAAATACATGCCAATGAACGCCGATCCCGCCGCCCTTCCCCCGACCACCGCCCAGGAAATGCCCGCCCCCGAGGGCCCGCTGTCGCGTGCGCGGCCGGGGCGCGAGCGCATCATGGCGGCGATCCGCACCGCGGCCGTGACCGAGTTCAGCCTGCACGGGCTCAAGGGCACCTCCACCCAGGCCATTGCCGCGCGCGCCGGCCTTACCAAGCCCCAGCTGCACTACTACATCGCCGGCAAGGAAGAGCTCTACGAAGAGCTGCTGATGCAGGTGCTGCATGCCTGGAAGGTGGTGTTCTCGTTCGAGGACGCGAGCGATCCGGGCACGGTGCTGGGCGACTACATCCGCAAGAAGCTCGACCACGCATTCGACAACCCCGAGATCTCGCGCATCTTCACGCGCGAGGTGCTCGACGGCGGCCGCAACCTCGACCGCTATTGGCCCAATGCCCGGGCGTGGACGCAGAAAAAAGTCGACGTGATCAACGGCTGGATCGCGCGCGGGCAGATGCGCCCGCTCGACGCGCGCCTGCTGCTGATGCACATCTGGGCCATGACCCAGAGCTATGCCGACTACGCAATACAGACGCGCGTGATGCTCGGCCTGCCGCCGGACGCGCCGATCGACCGCGAGCCGATTGCACGCGAGCTGGTGGCCTTTGTGCTGGGCGGCTGCGGCATCAAGGCCTAGCCGCGCCGCTCATGACGCGCCGACTATGAAGCCTTGGCTTCCCAGGCGCGGCCCGACGGGTCGGCCAGCGCAAGCCGCATCATCTCGATGAAGCGGCGCAGCCGCGCCGGCTGGAACCGCGCATGCGGATAGATCAGATAGACAGGTAGCGCCGCCACACGCCACTGCGGCACAAGCTGCACCAGCCGGCCACTGGCGATGTCGTCATTCATGAGCCAGGCCGAACCTATGCAGGCGCCAAGACCCATGCGCGCCGCGCTTTGCAGCGCATAGAGGCTGTCGGTGCTCATGCGCGGCCGGATGGGCACGTGCGCAATCTCGCCAGACGGACTGTGGGTGAGCACCACTTCGTTTCGATAGAACGTGCGCAGCGCGATCCACGGCAGTTCGGCCAGTTCCGATGCATGCGTGGGCGGCTTGCGCCCGGCCAGCACCGAGGGCGCGGCCACCACCACGCGCGGCACTTCCGACAGCTTGATGGCCACGGCCATGGTGTCGGTCACCTCGCCGACCTGAATGGCGCAATCGACGCCTTCCGCAATGAAGTCGGGCCGGCGGTCGTTCAGCAGCCATTCGACGGACACCCGCGGGTATGCGCGCAGGTAGTCGGCCAGCGGCCCGACCAGCAGCAGTTGCCCCAGCGCATGCGGCGCCACCACGCGCAGCGTGCCCTCGGGCTCGTCGCCCACGCCGCGCAGGTCAGCCTCGAAGGCGTGCCAGTCGGCGACCAGCTCCCTCGCCCGCTCGTAGCAACGCTCACCATCCTCCGTGAGCTTCATGGCATGGGTGGAGCGGCGCAGCAGCCGCACACCCAGCGAGCGCTCCAGCGCCTGCAGCCGCCGGCTCACGGTGGGCTGGGTGGCGCCCATCTGCTGGGCAGCGGCCGAGAGGCTGCCAGCCTCGACGATGTGAATGAAGGTCTGCATCAGCTCGATGCGGTCGGCGGCGGGGGAAGAGGTCGACATCGTTGTCTTTATGCGTGTGACGTATAGGCATTGTGCGATCTTCAGGGCTACCAAGCCACGCCTCAGAGGCGCACATTTCAACCCTCGCTCAGTATTCAAGGGTTAACGCCATGTCTTCCATTCAACAAACGCATGCACCGGCCGCCGCTGCACCGGCGGCACGCGACCTGCCCGCGTCGCTGGTGCTGCTGCTCGCCACAGGCGCGGGGCTGTCCGTGGCTTCGCTCTACTACGCCCAACCGATGCTCGGCGTGCTGGGCGCGGACATCGGCGCCTCCGCGCGGTCCGTCGGGTTCATTCCCACGCTCACGCAGCTTGGCTACGCGCTGGGCATCCTGCTGCTGGCACCGCTGGGCGACCGCTACGACCGGCGCCGCATCGTGCTGGCCAAGGCGGCCGCGCTGTGCGCCGCGCTGCTGGTGGCCGGGGCCGCGCCGTCCATCGGCATGCTGCTCGCAGCCAGCCTGGCCATCGGCTTGGCGGCCACGATGGCGCAGGACATCGTGCCCGCCGCCGCCACGCTGGCGCCTGAAGCCTCGCGCGGCAAGACCGTGGGCACGGTGATGACGGGGCTTCTGCTCGGCATCCTGCTGTCGCGCGTGGTGAGCGGCTTCGTGGCCGAGCACTTCGGCTGGCGCACGATGTTCATTGCGGCGGCGGCCAGCATCGCGCTCATCGGTGCGGCGGCCTGGCGCGGCCTGCCGCGCTTCAGGCCCACCACGCACCTGGCCTATGGCGCGCTGCTCGGATCGCTCGGCACCCTGTGGTCGCGCCACGGCGCCCTGCGCCGCGCAGCGCTGGCACAGGCGCTGCTGGCGGTGGGCTTCAGCGCCTTCTGGTCGACGCTGGCGGTCATGCTGCACGGCGAGCCGTTCCACCTGGGCAGCGCGGCAGCGGGTGCCTTCGGCCTTGCTGGCGCCGCGGGCGCTCTGGCTGCGCCGCTGGCCGGACGGCTGGCCGACCGCCGCGGCCCGGAACTGGTGACGCGGCTCGGCGCAGGGCTGGTGGTGGTGTCTTTCGCGGCCATGGGGTTTGCGCCGCTGCTGCCGCCGCATGCGCAGCTCTGGCTGCTGGCGCTTGCCGCAATCGGCTTCGACCTGGGCATGCAGGCGGCACTGATTGCGCACCAGACCATCGTCTACGGCATCGAGCCCGGTGCACGCAGCCGGCTCAACGCGGTGCTGTTCACCACCATGTTCATCGGCATGGCCGCCGGCTCGGCGCTGGGTGCGCTGGCGCTCGCGCAGTGGGGCTGGGCGGGTGTGACGTGGCTGGCAACCGGCACGGCCGCGGCGGGGCTGGGCGTGCGGCTCTGGCGCGGAAAGGCGGTTTAAAGGCCGTCTCATAGCCGCGGGACATGGCTCCCGCCTCCCCACTCCGGTGCATCCGGATTGGCACGCCGCTTGCATAACCTGACCACTTGCTCTGATTAAGCGGTCAAACACCATGCGCGTGCTCGTCGTCTACTGCCATCCGGTCGAAACCAGCTTCCATGCAGCCCTGCACCAGGAGGTGCTGAAGAACCTGCGCGCGGCGGGGCACGAGGTGGACGACTGCGACCTGTACGCGGAAGGCTTCAACCCGGTGCTCTCGCGCGAGGAGCGGCTCGGCTACCACGATGTGCCGGGCAACCAGTTGCCGCTCAAGCCCTATGTGGAGCGCCTGCAGTGGGCCGAGGGCATCGTTTTCTGCTTTCCGACTTGGTGCTTCGGCCTGCCGGCGATGCTGAAGGGTTACTTCGACCGGCTCTTCATGCCCGGCGTGGCCTTCGACATCAGCGACCCGGCCAACGTGAAGCCGATGCTCACGCACATCAAGCGCATCAGCGCCGTGGTCACCTATGGCCGGCCGCGCTGGATGGCCTGGTACATGGGCGATCCGCCGCGCAAGATTGTCACGCGCTACATGCTGCGGCTCACCGGCCGGCGCGCCAAGGTGGACTACCACGCCCACTATCACATGAACGTGGCGACCGAGCCCCAGCTCAAACGCTTCATGGCACGGGTGGGCACCGCAATGGCGCGCTTCGCATGACGGCGCCCGCTTTTCTCGACAACGCGCGCCTGCCGCGCTGGCTGCTGCCCGCCGACTGGCCACAGCAGGGCGGCGTGCCGGCGCTGGCGCACATCGAGCTCGAAGCCGGGCGTGTGCTGATGGTGCGGCCCGCGTCCGATGGCATGGCGCCTTCCCCGCAGGGTTGGGACCTTGCCGGGACGCTGGTGCTCCCCGGTTTTGTCGATGCGCACACGCACCTCGACAAGGCGTTCACGCTGCCGCGCATGAAAGAGGTGCAGCCCGGCCTGCTCGGCGCCATCGACGCGATGCTGAACGACCGCGTGCACTGGAGCGCCGGCGACGTGCGCGAGCGTGCCTCTCGCGGCCTGCAGTGGGCCTGGGAATGCGGCACCACGCATGTGCGCACGCATGTCGACTGGTGGGAGCCCGATACGGTGCCGCTGGCCTGGCCGGTGATGGCCGAACTGGCGCAGGAATGGGCAGGCAAGGTGCGGCTGGAGCAGGTCAGCCTGATCAAGCTGCCGCTGTTCGAAGATGCCGCGCAGGCGATGCGGCTCGCGCAGCAGGTAAAGGCCACGGGTCCGCAGGCAGTGCTGGGCGGCTTCGTGCATTCCACCAACTGGAGCGAACGGGCGCTGCGCAACCTGCTGGTGTCGGCGCAGGCCTGCGACCTGGACGTCGACCTGCACGTCGATGAAGAACTGAATCCGGCAGCGGTCGGCTTGCAGACCACCGCCCGCATCCTGCGAGAGATCGGCTTCGAAGGCCGCGTGGTGTGCGGCCATATCTGTGCGTTGGCCGCGCAGCCGGAAGCCCAGGCCTTTGCCACGCTCGACGCGGTGGCGCGCGCGCCGATTACCGTGGTGTCGCTGCCCGCCACCAACCTGCTGCTGCAAGACGCCGTCACGGGGCGCACGCCGCGCATGCGCGGCATCACGCTGGTGAAGGAGGCGCGCGATCGCGGCATTCCGCTGCTGTTTGCGAGCGACAACGTGCAAGACCCGTTCTGCCGGCTCGGCAGCTTCGACCCGGTCGAGGCACTGGGTACCGCCGCGCTGGTGGCGCAGCTCGACGAACCTTTCGACAACTGGTCGCAGGCGCTGTGCCGCGGCGACTGGCTTCAGCGCGGGGCCGCCACGGCGACGCCCACGCTTGTCGGCGCCAAGGCCGACCTGGTGCTGTTCACCCAGGCCGACCGCCACGGCTGGCCCTCGCGCAGCGCCACCCGCGTGGTGCTGCGCGAAGGCCGCGTCACGCACGGCGACGCGTCGCTTTTTCATTCCCGCTAAAGAACCAAGGACCTCCCATGCTCCACGGCTACATACCGCCCCATCGCTTTCTGCCCTACCTGAGCTGGACAGAAATTGCCGCGCTGCCCGACCGCGAGAACACGGTCATCGTGCTGCCCTGCGGCGCCATCGAGCAGCACGGGCCGCACCTGCCCTGCTCGGTCGACAGCGTGATCGCCTCGGGGGTGATGGGCAAGGCGCTCGAAAAGCTGCCGGCCGAGGTGCGCGCCTTCGCGCTGCCGACCATCACCTACGGCAAGTCGGAAGAGCACCTGCACTTTCCGGGCACCATGACGCTGACCGGCACCACGCTCTTGTCCACCGTCATCGAGATTGGCGAATCGGTCTACCGCGCGGGCTTTCGCAAGCTGCTGTTCGCCAACGGCCACGGCGGCCAGCCGCAGGTGCTGGAGATGGCGGCGCGTGAACTGCGCCTGCGCCATGGCGACTTCGTGGTGGTGCCGCATGGCGTGTCGCGCCTGCCGAACGCATCGAGCAAGCAGATCAGCGAGCAGGAAAAGCGCTTGTCGATGCATGCCGGCCATTCCGAGACCGCGCTGATGCTGGCGCTCGCGCCCGACACGGTGCACATGGAGCGCGCGGCCGCCAACTTTCCGCCGCCGTTCCCGATCAAGCTGCTGTCGGCCGACGGCCGCCCTGCGTGCGCATGGACAGCGCGCGACTTCGGCCCGAGCGGCGTGATCGGCGATCCGACCAGCGCCACGCGTGAACAGGGCGAAGAGATCCTGGACACGCTCTCGGACAGCTGGGTGCAGGCGCTGACCGAGCTGCATGCGCTGCGCTGGCTTGTGCGCGAAGAGGCGACCTGGGAGCGCGGCCATCAGCAGGGCTTCATCCAGCAATCGTTCGAGCCCGCCTGAGGCGCGCTACTTGCATCGGTTCACCGGCTTCCTTCTTCTTCAACCGTTCTTCCACCAGCCTCGAGAGGTTCCCACCATGCGTTCTTTCGCTCTTTCCATGGCCGGCGCCGCCGCGCTCGCACTGTTCTCCGCCGCTGCGCCGGCGCAGGACAAGTTCACCTACATGACCAACTGGTACGCGCAAGCCGAGCACGGCGGCTTCTACCAGGCGGTGGCACAGGGCATCTACAAGAAACACGGGCTCGACGTGACCATCAAGATGGGCGGACCGCAGGTCAACATCACGCAGATGATGGCCGCGGGCCAGGCCGACTGCATCATGGGCTCGAGCGACATCCAGATGATGCAGGTGCGCGAAGGCGGCGTGCCGGTGGTCAACGTGGCGGCCTTCTTCCAGAAAGACCCGCAGGTGCTGATTGCGCACGACGACGTCAAGAAGCTCGAGGACCTGAAGGGCAAGACGCTGCTGATCGGCGCGCAGGCCAACCGTGGCTACTGGCCGTGGCTCAAGGCCAAGTTCGGCCTTACCGATGAGCAGACGCGGCCCTACACCTTCAACATCCAGCCCTTTGTGGCCGACAAGAACACGGCGCAGCAGGGCTACCTGACCTCGGAGCCCTACGCCATCCAGAAGGCCGGCGTGAAGAGCACGGTGCTGATGTTCAGCGACCACGGCTTTCCGGCATACGCCACCACGGTGTCGTGCATGGAAAAGACCGTGAAGGACCGCAGCAAGCAGGTGGCGGCCTTCGTGAAAGCCTCGGCCGAAGGCTGGAAGAGCTACCTCGCCGACCCGGCGCCCGCCAACGCGCTGATCAAGAAGGACAACCCCAACATGACCGACGACCAGCTGGCCTACAGCGTCGCCAAGCTCAAGGAGATGGGCATGATCACCGGCGGCGACGCGGCCACGCTCGGCATCGGCGTGATCACCGACGCACGCTCCAAGGCGAGCTACGACTTTCTCGTGAGCGCCAAGCTGCTCGACCCCGCGAAGGTGGAGCTCGCGAAGACCTACACCACCGAGTTCGTGAAGGACGCGAAGGTACTGCCTTGAGTCTTGCGCCATGAACCGCATCGAACCCCACACCCTTGCGCCGCCCGCGGTGCCTGCCGTGCCCGCGGTGGAAGTTCTCTCGGCCGAGAAAACTTACCCCAACGGCACACAGGCGCTGCTGCCGGTGGACCTGTCGATTGCCGAAGGCGAATTCGTCACGCTGCTGGGGCCCTCGGGCTGTGGCAAGAGCACGCTGCTGAAAATGATTGCGGGCATGCTCGAGCCGAGCGATGGGCGCCTGCTGGTGTGGCGCAAGCCTGTGGCGGAAATCCACAGCTGCCCGCACAAGCTGTCATTCGTGTTCCAGTCGGCCACGCTGATGCCGTGGGCCAGCGTGCGCACCAACGTGCGGCTGCCGCTCGACTTGGCCGGCGTGCCGCGCAAGGAGGCCGACGCACGCGTGATGGAGTCGCTTGCGCTGGTGGGGCTCGAGAAGTTTGCCGATGCGCTGCCGCGTGCGCTCTCGGGCGGCATGCAGATGCGTGTCTCGATTGCACGCGGGCTGGTGACGCAGCCTGACCTGCTGCTGATGGACGAGCCCTTCGGCGCGCTCGACGAAATCACGCGCCACAAGCTCGATGCCGACCTGCTCGACCTGTGGCGCAAGAAGAAGCTCACGGTGATCTTCGTGACGCACTCGATCCACGAGGCGGTGTTTCTCTCGACCCGTGTCGTGATGATGGCTGCGCGGCCGGGCCGGGTGGTGGAGCAGTTTCACATCGACGAGCCCTATCCGCGCACACCCGACTTCATGGTGACCCCGGAATTCGCGCGCCATGCCAAGCGCCTGCAGGACAGCCTGCTGCGCGCGAGCCAAGGCGACGAGGAGCATGCGCAATGAAGAAGAGCACGCCCCTTCTGAATCAACCACGCGTACAGCGCGTGCTCTACCCGGTACTCATCGGCGTGGTACTGGTGGCGCTGTGGCAATGGATGGTGGTGGCGATGGAGTTGCCGCCGTACCTGGTGCCCTCGCCCATCCTGATGGTGCAGACGCTCGTCACCGACTGGGCGCCGCTCGGCAATGCGCTGCTGGTCACGCTCAAGATCACGCTGCTGTCGTTCGCGCTGGCCACGGTGGCGGGCGTGCTGATCTCGTTTCTCTTCGTGCAGAGCAAGCGCATCGAGACCGCGCTCTTTCCGTACGCGGTGCTGCTGCAGGTGACGCCCATCGTGGCGGTGGCACCGCTCATCATCATCTGGGTGAAGAACCCGGTAGCGGCAATGACGGTGTGCGCCGCGCTGGTGGCGCTGTTCCCGATCATCAGCAACACCACGCTCGGCCTGCGCAGCATCGATCCCGACCTGCAGAGCTACTTCAAGCTCAACCGAGCCACACGTTGGCAGCAGCTGGTGCGGCTGCGCATTCCGAGCGCGCTGCCTTACTTCTTCGGCGGACTGCGCATTTCGAGCGGCCTCGCGCTGATTGGCGCGGTGGTGGCCGAGTTCGTGGCCGGCACGGGCGGCTCGGGCGCCGGGCTGGCGTATCAGATTTTGCAGGCCGGCTTTCAGCTGAACATTCCGCGCATGTTCGCGGCCCTGCTGCTCATTTCGCTGACCGGCGTCGCGCTCTTCGTGCTGATGGCCTGGCTCACCAAGCTGGCGCTGGGCTCGTGGCACGCCAGCGAACTTTCCCAGGATTGAACCCTTGACCATGAACGCTTTAATTTCCGCCATAGAACAGCTGCAGCTCGAATTGCCCGAGCTCGACTGGATCACCGACGAAAGCCGCGTGACGCGGCTGTCGCAAGACTTCTCATGGTTCAGCCCGGTACTGACCCGCCAGTTGAAAGACAAGCGCGCCGACGTGGTCGTGCGTCCGCGCACCGAGGACGAGATTCGCGCAGTGGTCGGCGCCTGCGCACGGCGCAATGTGCCGATCACCCTCCGCGGCAGCGGCACCGGCAACTACGGCCAGACCACGCCGCTCGCAGGCGGCGTGGTGCTCGACATGACGGGCTACAACGCCTTTCTTTGGGTGAAGCCCGGCGTGGCGCGCGCGCAAGCCGGAATTCGCCTGGGTGAGCTCGAGAAGCAGACCAAACCTTCAGGCCAGGAGATGCGCTGCCTGCCCTCCACCTACCGCAGCGCCACGCTCGGGGGCCTGTTCGGCGGCGGCTTCGGCGGCGTGGGTTCCATCAACTACGGACCGCTCGGTGCGCCCGGCAACGTGCTCGGCATTCGCGCGATGACCATCGAGGCGGAGCCACAGGTGGTCGAACTGCGCGGCGCCGAGGCCATGCGCATGCACCACCTGTGGGGCACCAACGGGCTGGTGCTCGAAATCGAGGTGGCGCTCGCGCCATCGCATCCCTGGCTCGAAACGCTGGTGACCTTCGACAAGTTTGAAGACGCACTTCACTTCGCCGACAAGCTGGCCAATGCACCCGGCATCGTGAAGCGGGAGATCGCTTTTTTTGCCGCGCCCATTTCCGATCATCTGGCACAGCTCGCGGCACACCTGCCCAAGGGCTGCCACACGGTGCTGTCGCTCGTGGCCGAGTATTGCGAGCCGGCCATGCTGCAGCTGGCCGAAGCGTACGGCGGCACTGTGAGCTACCGCAAGACGGCGGCCGAGGTGCAGAAGAGCAACCGTACGCTGATGGAGTTCACCTGGAACCACACCACGCTGCATGCGCTGAAGGTCGACCCGACGCTGACTTACCTGCAGAGCGGCTTCATTCCGGGCCGGCAGGTCGAGCAGATCATCGAGATGGAGAAGCTGCTCGGCGGCGAGGTGATGATGCACATCGAGTTCATCCGCAACGTGGCGGGGCTCATGACCTGTAGCGGGCTTCAGCTGGTTCGCTTCAGCACCGAAGAAAGGCTCTCGGAGATCATCGACATTCACCGCGCCCACAACGTGCACATCAACAATCCGCATGTGAACATCGTGGAAGACGGCAAGGCCGGTGGGCCGCTGCCGCCCGAGGTCATCGAGGTGAAGAAGCGCTTCGATCCGATGGGGCTGCTGAACCCCGGCAAGCTGCGCGACTGGCCTGTGAAGGCGGTGCCGGCAACAGCCTGACGACGATCGCCCTGCGTCAGCCGTTGCGGCGGCGCAGGGCGAAGGCGATGCTGACGACGGCCAGCGCCGAAATCCACAACGGCCAGAGCCCGAACGGCGCCACCCAGCGCGCATACGGCGTGAGCCCCTTGCGGCCTTCCACTGGCGCTTCGAGCACGCCGCGCGTAAGGCGCGGCAGCTGGTGCGTGACCCGGCCTTCGGCGTCGATCACCACGGTAGCGCCGGTGTTGGTGGCCCGCACCATCGGCCGCGCGAATTCAAGCGAGCGCATGCGCGAGATGGCCAGGTGCTGATCGATGGCGACCGAATCGCCGAACCATGCGATGTTGCTCACGTTGAGCAGGATGGTCGGCGCCGTGGCCTCGTTCTTGAAGTTGGCGCCGATCTCGTCGCCGAACAAGTCTTCGTAGCAGATGTTCGGCGCGATGCGCTGGCCTTGCCAGGCGAAAGGCGCCTGCGCCAGGCCACCGCGGGCGAAGTCGCCGAGCGGAATGTTCATCATGCGGATGAACCAGCGAAAGCCCGGCGGAATGAACTCGCCGAAGGGAACGAGGTGGTGCTTGCTGTAGCTATAGGGTTCTGCAACGCCGGGCTGGAAGCCGAGCACCGCATTGCTGTAGGTGCCCTGGCCGCCCATCGGAAGCCCGACGATGGCCGCCTGAGTTCCCTGGCTGTAGCGCGCCTGAATGGCGTCGAGGTAACCGGCGGGCAGTTGCTGCGGCAGCAGCGGCAAGGCGGTTTCGGGCGTGACCACGAGCGAAGCGTTGGCGTCGCGCAGCTGCTCGCCGTACCAGCGCAGCGCCAGGTCGATGCCGCCGCCCGGAATGAATTTTTCGTCTTGCGGAATGTTGCCCTGGAGCAGTGCCAGCTGCAGCTTGCCGCTCGAACCCTTGTCGCCTTGCGCATCGGCGGGCAGCGGGTTGACCAGGTGCGGCGCCGCGAACACGGCGGCGATCACTGCCAGCGACTGCGCCAGTGCCGCGGTGCGCGCAGGCCGCGTGAGCGCAACGAGCGCGGCCACGATGGCGGCGACTGCGCCAATGCCGTAGACGCCAATCCACGGTGCCCAGGCTGCCAACGGCCCTTCGACGTGCGCGTAGCCGCCTGCGCCCCATGGAAAGCCGGTGAACCAGCTGCCGCGCACGAGTTCGGCCAGTGTCCACAGCGCGGCAAAGACCAGCGCGCCGGTCACAGGCCCCCGAGGCCCGCGAACGACGAACCAGGCGCAGGCCACTGCGTAGTAGAGCCCGAGCGCCGCCGCAAGCGCGAGCACCGCAATGGCAGCAAGCGGTGCCGGAAGCCCGCCGTAGGTGTGCATCGAGATGAAGAGCCACCAGAAGCTGCCGGTGAGCCAGGCCGTCGAAAAAAGCCAACCGTGCAGGCCGGCACGGCGCCAGCCCGCACCTTCGGCGCGCAGCCGGTCCAGCAGGCCGACGAGCACCGCCAGCGAGATCAGCTGCAGCCACCACAGCGGCTGTCCGTTCGTGGGCCAGGCAATGGCGGCGGCCTGCGCGAGCCCCGCGAAAGCAAAGCCGAGAAGGCGCAGCAGGCCCACGGCGGAAAAAATGCGCGAGGTGCGGAGCGTGGCCGCTGCGGGCAGCGGCATCAGTCGGCCGCGTCGCTGCCGCGGGCCGGGGACACCTTGAACCAACGCACGGCGCCGCCCTTGGTGTGCAGCACGACGAAGTCGAAGCCGCCGATGGCGTGGTGCTCGCCGCGCTTGGGTACGTGGCCCATTTCGTGCGCGATGAGGCCGCCGATGGTGTCGAAGTCTTCGCTCAGCTGTTCTTCGTCGAAGACGATGCCGAAGGCCTCGGCCACGCGCTCGATGGGCGTGTCGCCCGAGACGCGATAGGTGTGGTCGGCCAGGCCGAAGATGTCGCCCTCGTCCTCGGCAATGTCGAACTCGTCTTCGATCTCGCCGACGATCTGCTCGAGCACGTCCTCGATGGTGATGAGTCCGGCCACGCGGCCGAACTCGTCGATCACGATGGCCAGGTGGTTGCGGTTGCCGCGGAACTCGCGCAGCAGGTCGTTCAGGCCCTTGCTCTCTGGCACAAAGGTGGCCGGGCGCAGCAGCGCGCGAATGTTGAGTCCCGGCGCGCGCTGCAGCTTGAGCAGGTCTTTCGCGAGCAGGATGCCGATGATGTTTTCTTTTTCGCCCTCGTACACCGGAAAGCGCGAGTGCGCGGTGTCGATGACCAGGTGCAGCAGCGCGTCGAAGGGCGCGTCGATGTTCACCAGGTCCATGCGCGGGGCGGCGACCATCACGTCGCCGGCCGTCATGTCGGCCATGCGCAACACGCCTTCGAGCATCACGCGCGACTCCGCGCCGATCACCTCGTTGTCCTCGGCGTCGGCCAAGGTTTCGATCAGCTCGTCACGCGAGTCAGGACCGGGGTGGATGAATTCGGCCAGTTTCTGGAGAAAGCCGCGCTTGTCTTCCCGTTCGACGGGTGCGCGTTCAGGGTGAGGTTCGGCCACTGCGGGAGGCGTAGTTGAAGAGATACAAGGATACCGGATTGCGTGTGACAGGCTCTACCCCCGGCACGCGGGCCCTCGGCAATTCCGCTACAGGACGAAACAAGCGCGGCCGGTGCGGGCATCGCCTCGCGGGCGGGCCGGGCGTATGCCGCGGCATGCCGGGCTTGCTGCTACTGCTGCTACTGGGCCGACTTGCTGCGGGCGTCGCGAATGCCGCTGCGCACTTCCTGCAGGCTCGCGAGAAAGGCCCAGAACTGCTTGGCGCGGGTCTTGAGGTGGTAGTCGACGGCTGCGTAGTGCTCGAGTGCGATTTCGCTCATGCGGCTGTCGAAGGTGGCGCTCGGCAGCTGCAGATGCGCCTCGGATTCCGAACCGCTGCGCACCACGGTGGCGCCGGCGTTGCGGGCGATCTTCAGCATGGCGGCGTTTTCGCTCAGCGCATGAATGAAGAGCATGCCCACGCCTTCATTGCGTGCGACCACCACCGCGCGCTCGAACAGGCGGGCGCCGTAGCCGCGGCCGCGCGCATGCGCCGCCACGGACACGCCGAACTCGGCGCAGTCGCTGTGCTGGTCGTCCGGCGCAAATGCCAAGTGCGCCATGGCGATCAGGTCGAGGCGGCGGTTGTAGATGCCGAAGAGCTCGTCGCGGTCGAAGTCGAGACCGTCGACATAGCGCTGCACCTGCTCGTCCGACGCGGCATAGCCGAAGCGCAGATAGCGGTCATGGGGGGTCAGTGCCAGCAGGTGGCGCGCGATGCGGTCGCGTTCGCGCGGGCCGATCGAGCGGATCGGCACCATGACTGGCTGGGGCGCGGAGGTCGCGCGCGGTTGCGCCTCAACCATCGGCGCCTTCAGGAAAGAGCCGAGGCCGAGAGACGCTTGAATAAGGGTCTTGGCGGTGAGCATGGCTCAAATATAAGGGTTTCCCCTTAATCAACAAGTCCGAACGGGTACTTCCGGTTGTCATTTGTGAACCAGTACCAAAGCGCGTGTGATTCCAGCAACGAATTCGTTGCTAAACCGGTACAGCCGTTGTGGCCTTGACACGGTCGAGCACAAAGCTGGTCTTGCAGTCTTCAACGCTCGGGTGCTTGAGCAGGGTGTCCATGATGAAGCGGCTGTAGTGGCCCATGTCGGCGACCACCACGCGCAAGAGGTAGTCCATTTCGCCGGTGAGCGCCGCGCATTCGACCACCTCAGGCCAGGTCTGGACGCTGGCGCGGAACAGGTCCATGGGGTTGCGCTTGTGGCTCTCGGTGTGCTTTTCGAGCCTGACATTGAGATAGGCGGTGAGGCCCAGACCGATGACTTCGGGGCGAACGAGAGCCACGTAGCGGTCGATGACGCCGCTTTCCTCCAGCCGCTTGACCCGCCTGAGCACAGCACTCGGAGAAAGGCTGACCTGCTCGGCAATCTGGTCATAGGTGGCACGCCCGTCTGCTTGCAGCGTGCGCAATATGAGCCGATCAATCTTGTCGAGTGCTTCCATACCGCCATTTTTGCAGTTTTTCTGCGTCTTTGCTATTTATGGCGCCCAACAACGCTGAAAACGTGAGCGGCATCCGCCCTACATTGCTGCAAAGGCCGCTTCGGTGCGCTTTTTCGCAATTTCTCTGCTTTTCTAATCCCATCGAACCCCACCTCTGGAGACCCCTATGAGCCATACCGACGCCCCCGCCTTCACGCCCTGGGAGAACCCGATGGGGACCGACGGCTTTGAATTCATCGAGTACGCGGCGCCGGATCCGGTGGCGATGGGTCAGGTGTTCGAGCGCATGGGCTTCACGGCAGTGGCCAGGCACCGCCACAAGAACGTGCTGCTGTACCGCCAGGGCACGATCAACTTCATCGTGAATGCCGAGCCTGATTCCTTCGCGCAGCGCTTTGCGCGCGAGCACGGCCCGAGCGTCTGCGCCATTGCTTTTCGGGTGCAGGACGCCAAGCAGGCCTACGAGCGCGCGATTTCGCTCGGCGCCTGGGGTTTTGCCGACAAGGCCGGCCCAGGCGAGCTGAATATTCCCGCCATCAAGGGCATCGGCGACAGCCTGATCTACCTGGTCGACCGCTGGCCCGGCAAGAACGGTGCGAAGCCGGGTGACATCGGCAACATCGGCTTCTACGACGTCGACTTCGAGCCGCTGCCGGGTGTGGCCTCTCAAGATGCGCTGGCGCCCAAGGGCAACGGCCTCACGTATATCGACCACCTCACGCACAACGTGTATCGCGGCCGGATGAATGTGTGGGCCGGCTTCTACGAGAAGCTCTTCAACTTCCGCGAGATCAAGTACTTCGACATCGAAGGCCAGGTGACGGGCGTGAAGAGCAAGGCCATGACCAGCCCCTGCGGCAAGATCCGCATCCCGATCAACGAAGAGGGCAAGGAGCAGGCGGGCCAAATCCAGGAGTACCTGGACATGTACCGCGGCGAAGGCATCCAGCACATCGCAATGGGCTCGGACAACCTGTATGAAACCGTCGACGCGCTGCGCGCCAAGGGCGTGACGCTGCTCGACACCATCGACACGTACTATGAGCTGGTCGACAAGCGCATTCCCGGACACGGCGAAAGCGTGGCCGAGCTGCAGAAGCGCAAGATCCTGATCGACGGCAAGAAAGACGCCCTGCTGCTGCAGATCTTCAGCGAAAACCAGCTCGGTCCGATCTTCTTCGAGTTCATCCAGCGCAAGGGCGATGATGGCTTCGGCAACGGCAACTTCAAGGCGCTGTTCGAAAGCATCGAGCTCGACCAGATGCGCCGGGGCGTGTTGGCAGCCCCAAAATAAGCGCTTCTTTCATCGCCCAGGAGCCTCCATGCGCAGCACGTTTTCGATCGGCCTGACCCTCATCGCGGCCGCCGCCGTTCTTTCCGGTTGCGCAATGGCGCCGGCCGCCCCGGCGGGCGTGTCGCACCTGGACACGGTGCAGAAGGCCGCCGTGCTGCGCATCTGCACGCCGGGCGACTACAGGCCGTTCAGCTTTCACAAGGCGGACGGCTCGTTCGAAGGCATCGACGTCGACCTGATGACGGGCTTCAGCACCAGCCTGGGCGCCAAGCCCGAGTGGGTGAAGACCACCTGGGCAAACCTGCTGCCCGACCTCACGGCCGGCAAGTGCGACATTGCGGTCGGCGGCGTTTCGGTGACCACCGACCGACAGAAGCGCGCGTTCTTCAGCGCCCCCTACATGGTGAACGGCAAGGCGCCCATCGCGCGCTGTGCCGACGTTGCCAAGTACCAGAGCGTGGCCGACATCGACAAGCCCTCCACCCGGGTCATCTTCAACCCGGGCGGCAGCAACGAGCGCTTCGCGCGCGCCAATTTCAAGCAGGCCAAGCTCACGCTGCACGGCGAGAACGTGACGATCTTCGACGAGATTCTTGCCAACCGCGCCGATGTCTTCGTGACCGAGTCCGCGGAAGCCATCACGCAGCAGAAGCTCAAGCCGGGGCTCTGCGCAATCAACCCCGAAAAGCCGCTGCAGTACGGCGAAATGGCCTGGATGCTGCCGCGCGATGACGTGGCCTTCAAGGCCTATGTCGACCAATGGCTGCACCTGCAGCAAGCAGGCGGCGATTTCCAGCGCGTGATGAACCGCTGGCTCAAATAACCCGAGAGCAATTTCCCATGGACACTCCTGCCGCCGCCACTGCTGCTGCTGTCAAACCTGCTGTTTACGGCGCTTCGGATCGCCCGCCGCGCGGCGACTACTCGCGCGGCGGCGCGGTGCATGCCGACTACACCTGCCCGCAGGACTGGGCCAGCTACACGGCGGCCGACCATGACACCTACAGGCGCCTGTACGAGCGGCAGGCCGCGCAGCTGCCGGGCCTGGCCTGCGACGCGTTCATCAAGGCGCTGCCTTCGCTCGGCGTGAAGGACCGCATCCCGCGCTTCGAGGAAATCAACGAGCGGCTGCATCGCGCCACTGGATGGGAAATCGTCGCGGTGCCGGGGCTGATTCCGGAGTTGCCGTTCTTTACCTTGCTGGCGAACCGCAAGTTTCCGGTGACCGACTGGATCCGCAAGCCCGAGGAGTTCAACTACATCGTCGAGCCCGATGTGTTCCACGATCTGTTCGGCCATGTGCCGATGCTGTTCGACCCGACGTTTGCAGACTATGTGCAGCGCTATGGCGCCGGCGGGATCAAAGCGCACGAGCTGGGTGCCGGCGAAAAGCTGTCGCGGCTGTACTGGTACACGGTGGAGTTCGGATTGATTCGTCAGCCCGATGGCCTGCGTGCCTATGGCGCCGGCATCCTGAGCTCGGTGGGCGAGTTGAAGCACGCAGTGCTCAGCAACGAGCCGCGCCGACTTCCGCTGGACCTGCTGCGTGCCATGCGCACGCGCTACAAGATCGACACCTACCAGGCTAACTATTTCGTGATCAAGAGCTTCGCGGAGCTTTTCGAACTCACGGCGCCCGACTTCACGCCGATCTACAAGGCGCTGGAAGTCGAGCCCGACATCGAAGCCGGCGTGCTGCTGCCGGGCGAGACTGGCAAGGCCTGAAAACGCTCCTCGCGGGCTGACAGCACGCGGCAGGCGTGCGTGCGCCGCATTGCCGGACCTATCGCGCGCGCGACAGTGGGTGCCTTGCTCCTAGGACAAGCCCGCTGGTGGCGGAGTGCATCTGACTCCCACAATCCGCGCAAAGGAGCCTGCATGCAGACATTCGCGCGACCCTCAAACTATCCGGCCGACGTGCCGCACGAGATCAACCCCGAGCAGTACCGGTCTCTGACCCACATGTTCGACGAGGCCTTCGGCCGCTATGCCGAGCGACCGTTCTCGGTCTGCATGGAGCGCTGGATGTCGTACGGGGAGCTCGACACGCTGTCGAAGGCCCTGGGCGCTTGGCTTCAATCGCTCGGCCTCGAGCCGGGCGCGCGAGTGGCCATCATGCTGCCCAACGTGCCCCAGTTCGCAGTCACGATGTGCGGCGTGCTCCGGGCGGGCTATACCTGCGTCAACGTCAATCCGCTCTATACGGCGCGCGAGCTCGAGCACCAGCTCAAGGACTCCGGTGCCACGGCCATCGTCATCCTCGAGAACTTCGCGTCGACGTTGGAACAGGTGATCGAGCGTACGCCCGTCAAGCATGTGGTCGTCACCTCGATGGGCGATCTGCTCGGCGGCCTCTATGGCGCTTGGATCACCGTCGCGGTTCGCCACCTGGCGAAGATGGTTCCGCCCTACAAGCTGCCGCTGAGCGATGGGCGGACGGTCACCGAGTTTTCCAAAGCCATCGCCGAGGGGCGCGGGCGCACGCTGGGGCCGGATCAGAGCACGCTCGATTCGATCGCATTCCTGCAGTACACCGGCGGCACGACGGGTTTGTCCAAGGGGGCGGTGCTGACCCACCGCAACATCGTTGCGGCGACCCTGCAGGCGGAGGCCTGGTTCACGCCGGCCCTCTCGCGGGCGGGCGACCTGTCCAAGGTCAACAGCATTGCGGCGTTGCCGCTGTATCACATCTTCGCGCTGACGCTGTGCCTGCTGGTTATCCGGCAGGGCTCGCACATGACGCTGATTCCCAACCCGCGGGACTTCGACAAGTTCATCGCGGTGCTCAAGAAGCGGCCATTCCACATGCTGCCGGCAGTGAACACGCTGTTCAATGCGCTGCTGATGCATCCGCAGTTCAAGTCGATCGATTTCTCGACGCTGTTCGTCTCGCAGGCCGGCGGCATGGCGGCCTCGGAGGGCACCGCACAGCGATGGTTCGAAGCCACTGGCTGCCCGATGATCGAAGGCTGGGGCATGAGCGAGACCTGTGCGATCGGTACGAACAATCCTGTGTCGAACACGAAGTTCACGGGCACCATCGGCTTGCCGCTGCCGAGCATCGAGATTGCCATCAAGGACGATGAAGGCAACTCCCTGCCAATCGGTGCGGCAGGCGAGCTTTGCATCAAGGGCCCGAACGTGATGACCGGCTACTACAACCAGCCGGCCGAGACCGCGGCAGCCTTCACCGCGGACGGGTTCATGCGCACAGGCGACATCGCCGTCATGCAGGAAGACGGCTACAGCCGCATCGTCGACCGCAAGAAGGACATGATCCTCGTCAGCGGCTTCAACGTCTTTCCGAACGAGCTCGAGAACGTGATCTCACTTTGCCCGGGCGTTGTCGAATGCGCCGCCGTGGGGGTGCCGGACGAGAAGCAGGGCGAAGCGATCAAGGTGTTCGTCGTGCGCAGGGATCCGATGCTGACCGAAGAGGCGGTGCTCCAGTACTGCAACAGCCAGCTCACCGGCTACAAGCGCCCAAAGCACATCGAGTTCCGCGAAACCCTGCCGAAAACCAATGTCGGAAAGATCCTGCGTCGTGAGCTTCGAACCAGCGCGAGCGTCTGAGTGAGCGAGCGCGCCGCGGCTGGGCTGCCGGCGAATCTCGTGGTCTTCGAGCGCGGGTGGCTTTCATCGAACAGTATTCTGTTTGTCGGGACCGACGAAACCGCGCTGGTCGATACCGGGTATGCCACGCATGCCGATCAAACCTTGGCGCTTGTCGAATCGACGCTCGGAACGCGGCCGCTCGATCGAATATTGAATACCCATCTGCATAGCGATCACTGCGGCGGCAACGCGGCGCTGCAGCGGCACTATCCGAAGGTGCAAACGGAGATTCCGCCTGGAGAGGCGGATCTTGTGGGGCCATGGGACGAAGGCGGCTTTAACTTTCGTGCGACAGGACAGATATGTCCACGGTTTCGGTTCGACGGGCTGCTGCGGCCTGGGACGGAATGCATACTTGGCGACAGGGCTTGGCAGGTGCACAGCGCACCAGGCCACGATCCGCATTCGATCATTCTGTTCGACCCCGTCTCGCGAACACTGATCTCAGCCGATGCCCTTTGGGAAAACGGTTTTGGTGTTGCTTTTCCCGAGCTGGCAGGTGAGCCGTCGTTCGGAGATATCGCTGGGACGCTGGATCGCATCGAGACGTTGGCGCCACTTCAGGTGATCCCTGGCCATGGACGCGTCTTCAATGACGTCCGCAATTCTCTGGCTACAGCACGCCGGCGGCTCGACGGCCTTCAGCGGGATCCGGTGAAGCATGCACGGCATGCCATCAAAGTGCTGATGAAGTTCAAGCTGCTCGAGGTGCAGTCCATTGCGCTGAACGAATGGGCCGATTGGCTTCGGAGCGCGTCATATTTCGGTGTTATCCGCGAGCGCTTCTTCCCAGATACGGAGTTGGATCAACTGGCCGAAGATATCTTGGCTGAATTGGTCGCCGCCGGTGCGGCCGATACGGATTCGGCGCACATCCGAAATATTTGACACTTGCCACTCGGCAATAAAAAAAGCGCGTCACCGAGAAATGCGCGCTTTTTAAAAATCCAAAAGAAAAAAGCCCAACACGCTGTGTTGGGCTTTTCCTGGCTGTAAGAGCCTGACGATGACCTACTTTCACACGGGAACCCGCACTATCATCGGCGCTGACGCGTTTCACTGTCCTGTTCGGGATGGGAAGGAGTGGTACCACGTCGCTATGGTCATCAGGCATAACTTGTTGTCTGGTTGATCACATGATCAATCAAACGAATTCATAGAGTTTGGAATCAGCACGCAATGACTGCGCTGCTTGAATGTATTTTGAATGCGTCAACTTGGCATAACACCTTGATCTGATCGATCAAAGTTATAGGGTCAAGCCGCACGAGCAATTAGTATCAGTTAGCTTAACGCATTACTGCGCTTCCACACCTGACCTATCAACGTCCTGGTCTTGAACGACTCTTTAGGGGGCTCAAGGCCCCGGCAGATCTCATCTTGAAACGAGTTTCCCGCTTAGATGCTTTCAGCGGTTATCTCTTCCACACTTAGCTACTCGGCAATGCCACTGGCGTGACAACCGATACACCAGAGGTGTGTCCACTCCGGTCCTCTCGTACTAGGAGCAGGCTTCCTCAAATCTGCAGCGCCCACGGAAGATAGGGACCAAACTGTCTCACGACGTTTTAAACCCAGCTCACGTACCTCTTTAAATGGCGAACAGCCATACCCTTGGGACCGGCTACAGCCCCAGGATGAGATGAGCCGACATCGAGGTGCCAAACACCGCCGTCGATATGAACTCTTGGGCGGTATCAGCCTGTTATCCCCAGAGTACCTTTTATCCGTTGAGCGATGGCCCTTCCATACAGAACCACCGGATCACTATGTCCTGCTTTCGCATCTGCTCGACTTGTCAGTCTCGCAGTTAAGCACGCTTATGCCATTGCACTATCGTCACGATGTCCGACCGTAACTAGCGTACCTTCGAACTCCTCCGTTACGCTTTGGGAGGAGACCGCCCCAGTCAAACTGCCTACCATGCACTGTCCCCGATCCAGATAATGGACCTAGGTTAGAACCTCAAACACACCAGGGTGGTATTTCAACGTTGGCTCCACAAGATCTAGCGACCCTGCTTCAAAGCCTCCCACCTATCCTACACAGATCTGTTCAAAGTCCAATACAAAGCTACAGTAAAGGTTCATGGGGTCTTTCCGTCTTTCCGCGGGGAGATTGCATCATCACAAACATTTCAACTTCGCTGAGTCTCAGGAGGAGACAGTGTGGCCATCGTTACGCCATTCGTGCAGGTCGGAACTTACCCGACAAGGAATTTCGCTACCTTAGGACCGTTATAGTTACGGCCGCCGTTTACTGGGACTTCAATCAAGAGCTTGCACCCCATCATTTAATCTTCCAGCACCGGGCAGGCGTCACACCCTATACGTCCACTTTCGTGTTTGCAGAGTGCTGTGTTTTTAATAAACAGTCGCAGCCACCGATTTTTTGCAACCCATTCATGCTTCGTTGTTCACTACACACTAATAGGGCACACCTTCTTCCGAAGTTACGGTGTCAATTTGCCGAGTTCCTTCTCCTGAGTTCTCTCAAGCGCCTTAGAATACTCATCTCGCGCACCAGTGTCGGTTTGCGGTACGGTCGTATATAGCTGAAGCTTAGTGGCTTTTCCTGGAACCTCGTTCAGTCACTTCACGGACAAGTCCGCTCGATCGTTGGCCTCGGTATATGTGCACCGGATTTGCCTAATGCACGCCTACATCCAACTAAACCAGAATAATCCAATAACTGGATGACCTATTAAGATCCGTCCCCACATCGCACTATATATCGGTACAGGAATATTGACCTGTTTCCCATCAGCTACGCATCTCTGCCTCGCCTTAGGGGCCGACTCACTCTACGCCGATGAACGTTGCGTAGAAAACCTTGCGCTTACGGCGAGGGGGCTTTTCACCCCCTTTAACGCTACTCATGTCAGCATTCGCACTTCTGATACCTCCAGCACGCTTTACAACGCACCTTCACAGGCTTACAGAACGCTCTCCTACCACTTGCAATAAATTGCAAATCCGCAGCTTCGGTAACTGGCTTAGCCCCGTTACATCTTCCGCGCAGGACGACTCGATCAGTGAGCTATTACGCTTTCTTTAAATGATGGCTGCTTCTAAGCCAACATCCTGACTGTTTTAGCCTTCCCACTTCGTTTCCCACTTAGCCAATTTTAGGGACCTTAGCTGGCGGTCTGGGTTGTTTCCCTCTTGAGTCCGGACGTTAGCACCCGGTGCTCTGTCTCCCAAGCTGTACTCATCGGTATTCGGAGTTTGCCTTGGTTTGGTAAGTCGCCATGACCCCCTAGCCAAAACAGTGCTCTACCCCCGATGGTAATACTTGAGGCACTACCTAAATAGTTTTCGGAGAGAACCAGCTATTTCCAAGTTTGTTTAGCCTTTCACCCCTATCCACAGCTCATCCGCTAGTTTTGCAACACTAGTCGGTTCGGACCTCCAGTACCTGTTACGGCACCTTCATCCTGGCCATGGATAGATCACTTGGTTTCGGGTCTACACCCAGCGACTGATCGCCCTATTCGGACTCGATTTCTCTACGGCTTCCCTATTCGGTTAACCTTGCCACTGAATGTAAGTCGCTGACCCATTATACAAAAGGTACGCAGTCACCCCTTACGAGGCTCCTACTTTTTGTAAGCACGCGGTTTCAGGATCTATTTCACTCCCCTCCCGGGGTTCTTTTCGCCTTTCCCTCACGGTACTAGTTCACTATCGGTCGATGATGAGTATTTAGCCTTGGAGGATGGTCCCCCCATATTCAGACAGGATTTCTCGTGTCCCGCCCTACTTGTCGTTAGCTCAGTACCACACAGGTCATTTCACGTACGGGGCTATCACCCGCTATGGCCAGCCTTTCCAAGCTGTTCCGTTATGTCTTGTGCTATCACTAACAGGCTTCT
>NZ_JBBCBW010000026.1:42500-74812 GCF_037204085.1 Variovorax sp. CCNWLW235
GCGCGCCAACTCTCCCGTGCGCTCGCTCAGCGGCGGCGAGCGCAACCGGCTGCTGCTGGCCCGCCTGTTCGCGCGCCCGGCCAACGTGCTGGTGCTCGACGAACCGACCAACGACCTGGACATCGACACCCTCGAGCTGCTCGAAGGCCTGCTGCAGGACTACGACGGAACCGTGTTCCTGGTCAGCCATGACCGCACCTTCCTCGACAACGTGGTGACCAGCACGATTGCCTTCGAAGGTGACGGCCGCTGGCGCGAGTACGAAGGCAGCGTGCAAGACTGGCTGATCCAGTCGAAGCGTGCCCGCGAGATTGCCGAACAGCGCCAAGCCGCCAGCCCTCCGCCGCCGGCCCCGGCTCCCGCCCCGGCACCGGCCTCAGCCGAGCCGGCCATCGCGCGCTCCACAGCTCCCCGCAAAAAGCTCAGCTACAAGGAGCAGCGCGAGCTCGAAGCCCTTCCGGCGCAGATCGAAGCGCTCGAAGCCGAGCAGAAACGCATCAGCGAAATGCTCGAACTCGACGGCGGCGCGATTTACGCCACGGATGCCTCGCGCGCCGCCGAACTGAGCCAGCGCCACGCCCAGATCGACGACGAACTGCTGGCCGCACTGGAACGCCAGGAAGAACTGTCCGCCGGACGCTAGTTCGTTAGTTCTACATAGAACCGTCACGCCGTCCCACGCAGGGACGGCGCCGACTGAGCTATATATGCGGCTCCAAATTCCCGGAAAGCCGCATGTCTTCCATCTTCGCGTTCTTCAGCCGGTCCGTCGTGCTCTTGGCCATCGTGCTGCAAGGCGCCTGCGCGCAACTGCCGCAGCACGTCGACCGGCCGGTGTCCACCGCGCTTCCCTCGCCGAGCGGCACCTCGCTGGAAGCCTTGGTCCAGCAGCGGCGAAAAGCCGATGCAGCACGCTTCGAGTCGGGCTTCCTGCTGCTCGGGGGCCCTCCCGCCGCCTACGGCAGCCGGCTTGCGCTGATCGAAGGTGCGCAGAAAACGCTCGACCTGCAGTACTACGCCATCCATGCCGACGCCAGCACCGGCCGATTGCTGCGCGGCATCCGGTCGGCAGCCCAGCGGGGCGTGCGCGTGCGCATCCTCCTAGACGATCTTCACAGCACCGGCCGCGATGCGCTGGTGCTGGGCCTTGCCTACGTGCCCAACATCGAGATGCGGCTGTTCAACCCGCTTGCGGGCGGGCGCCGCTCTTCTTTCGCGCGCATGCTCAATTCCGTCGGCGATGCCTCGCGCATCCAGCAGCGGATGCATAACAAGCTTTTTCTTGCCGACAACGTGCTCGGCGTGACCGGCGGCCGCAACCTGGGCGACGCCTATTTCGGCAATGCGCTGAAGGGCAACTTCATCGACGTCGACATCCTGGCGGCCGGCCCCATCGTGCAAGACCTGTCGCGCAGCTTCGACAGCTACTGGAACAACGAACGCGCCTATCCCGTGCAGTCGCTGGTCAAGCGCGAAGAATTGAAAGCCATCCGCGAGCGCGCGGAGCAGGCTGACCGCGAGTTGGCCGACGAATCGGCCCGGGCGCAAAACACGCCGCCAGCAACCAACGACGGCGAACCGAAACCCGGCGCGGCGCCCACTCCCGCGCAACTCGCCCGCGCCTGGGACGAGAAGCCGCTTGATCTGAAGACCGCCCGCTTCGTCTGGGCGCCCGCGGTCATGCTTGCCGACCAGCCCGGAAAGATTCCGGCCGACAAGGGCCCCGAGCAGACAAAAGCGCCCGGCCTGGTGGTAAGCCAGCCTGGCGACGCGGCGGGCTCATCGCGGCGCGCGGCATCGCTCCAGGCCAGCTCCGACATCGCCGCGGGCAGCGAGACGGTGGTCGAGGGCCTGCTGCAGTTGATCGGGCAGGCGCGCAGCGATCTGCTCATCATCTCGCCGTATTTCGTGCCCGGCCCCGACATGAAGCAAGCCTTCGCGGCAGCCCGCGGGCGCGGGGTTCGCATCCGGGTGCTGACCAATTCGCTCGCGTCGAACGATGCGCCCGTCGCACATGTCGGCTATGCGCGCCATCGCGAAGACTTGCTCAAGCTCGGCGTCGAGCTCTACGAACTGCGCAGCGAACAGGCCAGCGTCAGCAACGCCTTCGGCTCTTCCGGCAGCGGCAACCTGGGCGAGTCTCGCTCCATGCTGCACTCCAAGGTGCTGGTGATGGACGGCCGGCTGCTGGTGGTCGGATCGATGAACCTCGACTTGCGCTCGCAGTTGCAGAACACCGAAATCGCGCTTCTGGTGCGAAGCGCCGAGCTCTCCCGCGCAGCGTCCGAGCAGATCGAGCGCGGCATGCGTGAAGGCTCGTGGCGCGTCGAACTGAACGACGGTTCATTGCTCTGGCGGGCGCCCGAGGGCAGCGGCCTGAAGGACACCTCCACCGAGCCCGACGCCAGCCTGACCCTGCGCCTGCTGCTCAGGCTGTTCGGTCCGCTGGCGCCCGACCAGTTGTTGTAAGTGCCTTCCGCCGGGGCGCTGGCGCTCAGTGCTTGTGCTGATGAGCCGGCGCGGCCGCATCGGCACCTTCGGGCGCGCCCACCGGCAGCTTCAAATCGAGCGAGGTCTTCTGCCCCTTCGCATCTTCAAAGCGGAGCGTCACCGGGACGGTCGATCCCTTGGTCAACGGCTGCTTCAGGTCCATCATCATCACGTGGTAGCCGCCCGGTTTGAGCTCGACGGTCCGGCCCGCGGGAAGATCGAGACCGCCCGGCAGCTCGCGCATCTTCATGGTGTCGCCTTCCATCTTCATCTCGTGCACCTCGGCCACGCCGGCTGCCGGCGTCGCAATGCCGACGAGCTTGGTGCCCGTAGGCGCGGTGAGCTTCATGAAAGCACCCGTGCCGCTTTGGCCCGGCACCGATTGGCGCACCCAGGCGTCGCGCACGTCGACCGTGGCCACGCCCTGCGCCACCACGTCGAGCTTGGCGGCGGGCGTCTTGAGCCCCGCGGTCGAGCTGCCCGTTGCGGGCACTTCGGCCCAGTCGATGCTTCCCACGTCGCAGGTCTGCAGCACCTTGAACCACAGCGGTCCGGGCGTGCCGGGCACCTTGCCGCGCAGCACGAATTCAGCGCGTTCGCTGGCGGGCAGCGCAGTTTGCGCACTTTCGGCGGTCCAGCGAACTTCGCCGTCACCGGCGTTTTTCTGCACGTCGAGCTTCCAGCCCTTGCGCGCCTGCGCGTCGCTCAGAACAAATCCCTTGGGCAGGCGGACGGCCAGACCCGTGGTGGCCTTGGCGCCCTCGCAGGCGTGGCCCACGCGGAAGGCCGCGTTGTAGTCGCTGCCGACAGTCGCTCCGCCCCGTGGCAGGGTGACGTGGGCAAAGCCGGTGGTCGCGCTTGCCAGCATGGCACATGCGGCAACGGTCTTGAGGATGATGTGCGGGTGGTTCATTGAGGGAACTCCTTGAAGAAATCGGTAAAAAGAAACTCAGAGGTCGAACTTGAGCTCGGCCACGAAGGTGCGTTGCGTATAGGGATGAAAAGCCCAATACTTGTTGTTGTTCAGGTTGTCGATGCCCATGGCGGCGCTCCATTGCCGGTCGAAGCGGTAGCGGATGCGTGCGTCGACCACGAAGAACTTCGAAAAGCCCATGTACGCCGCGCCGTTCGCGTCGCTGTTGTCGAGCGTGCCGTACTGCCTGCCGCTGTAGCGTGCGCCCACCGTGTAGCTCCATTTCGCATCAGGCCGGTAGGTGGCGAGCAGCGTGGCACGCACCTTCGGCACGCGCGGCTGGTCGCGCCCCACACTCGCGGCAAAACCGTTGTTGGCGGCAATCTTCGAGCGGGTCAGCGTAAGGCTGCCGCCCAGGTCCAACCCCTTGATACCCACGTCCACCGCATTCAGCGCCACTTCCAGGCCCCGCGTGCGAATCGCATCGACGTTCTGAACCGTGTTCACCAGATTGGTGAGCGCCTGGCTGTAGAGCGCGTCTTTCGTGTTCTCGAAGAACAGCGAGGTGCGCAGCACGCCATCGACGCCCAAGCCCTTCAGGTCGCGCTCGGCGCTGAGCTCGGTGGTCCACGAGCGCTCCGGCCGCAGGTTCGGGTTGGTATTGACGATGCGGTTGCCTTCGATCGACCCCTGGTAGAGCTCGCTCACGGTCGGCATGCGCACCGCGCGCCCGGTCGAAGCCTTCAACAACCAGTCGGGCGTGGCCTGCCAGGCAATGGCCGCCTTGGGCGAGTCGTAGCTGTTCTTGCGCGGCGCAAAGTCGAGCAGCCTCGTCGCATTGCCGAGCTGGCCGCCGTAGGCTTCCCATCGCTCATGGCGCAGGCCGAGCGTGGTCTTCCATTTCTCGGCGAATCGCCAGGTGTCCTGCACATAGAGAGATTGCAATCGCGTGTTGCCGTTGAAGGCGGAAAACGGCGCCGCCACAGGCCCGCCGATCCAGTCGAGCGTGTTGCCGACGCTGGTACGCAGCCGCGCCGTGTCCTGCTGAAAGCCGAACTCGACCACATGGGCGCCCACGCCGTCGGCAGAACCGGTCGGCCGCCATGTGCCCGCGGCCTTGAAGGTATGCCAGCCAGAACCGCCCATGTCTGTGGTGCGCCCAGGGCCTCCGTTGAAGGCGCCCGGCAACGGCGTGGTCGGCGTGCGCGAGGTGTCGCTCGCATAGTCGAACAGGCTCGCGGCCACCTCCCAGTCGAACACACCGCCGGTATGGCTCTTGACCGAGAGGCCATGCATGTAGTGCGTGAGCGCGGTTTCCGTCGGCGCCAGCGCGGCGCTCGGCGCATCGAGGTTGTAGCTGCGCCCGCCTATGTTCACGCGCCCTGAATACACCGGCCGCCCGAGCGCGTCGCGCAGGTAGGTGTCGACGCTGCCGTGCGTCGTGTTGTTCCATGCGCCAAGGGTGTAGGTCGCGCGCACGGTGGGCGAGAAGTCGTAGGCCACCTTCAGCTTGGCCTGCTCCTGCGTGGTGTCGTAGATGGTCGAGCCGCCCACCAGCCACCATGGCTGGTTCGATGGGTTCAGCCCCAGCACCGCGCCCGTCACCGGTGTGCCCGCATTGCCCACCGTGCCGGCGCTCACCAGCCGGTTGCCGAACACCAGCGCCTGCCCTTTGCTATGGGTGCGCGACGCGCTGAGCCACCAGGACCAATTGCCGCTGCGGCTCCCCAGCGACAGGTCGAGCTGCTGCCCGGCCGGCGACGAGCGGCTGTTGTACAGGTCGAAATTCGAGGCAAAGCCGCTGAGCTTGACGTGCGCTTCGAGCCTGGTGGGCATGCGCGTCATGTAGTCGACGACGGCGCCGACCGAGTTGCCCGGGTAGGCGGCCGAGAACGGTCCGTACAACACGTCGACCCGCTCGATTTCTTCGGGCGACACCATGCCCCAGCGCGGCGCGTAGGTGGCGCCGTTGCCCAGCGGGTTCGACAGCATGATGCCGTCGGCAAACACCAGCGAGCGCGCGCTGTTGCCCGTGCCCGAAGCGCGCGTGGCAAGCACCGCATGATTGAAATCGCCGATGTAGCGCTTGCGCACCACAAGGCTGGGCAAATATTTGAGCGCGTCTTCGCTGTCGGTCGCGTTGACCGTTTCGGATATCTGCTCGCTCGTCACACCCTCGATGGTGGCGGGAATCTGCGTCGGCAGCGAGGTCGGGCGGCCGTCACTGACCGTGACGGTGCCGAGGGTGCGCACGCTGCCACCGCTCTCGGGCGGCTCGGGCGCGTCTTGCGCCCACAAGGGCGCGCCAAAGGGAAATGCCATGGCAATCGCCAAGGCGCGGGAATGCTTCTTCACTGGAAACCTGCTCCACGAACTTCAAGCCAGACAGACCGCACGCACCTGTCGATCGGCGCACGCGGCTACGGTTTTGAAAGCTTCAGGAGAAGGTGGGCGGCCCGCGCGCCGGCAATGGCGCGGCGGTGGCCGCGGCAAGGCGCGCGGCGGGAATGGACTGGACCACGCGGCCCAGCGGCAAGGGAAGATCGAAACCGGCGGGGTCCGCCGAAGGAGGCGGAGCGCCGGTCAGCACGCACAGCGGGCAGTCCATGTGCGAGGCGCCCATTTCCTGCACGCCGTCTTCGGTGTGGACCACCACCTTGACCGAGCCCACGCTCGAGCACACCAGCTCCACGGCCTGCGGATGCACGACCGGCGACGCCACCGCCACGCCGAGCGAGAGCACGAACCACAGCAGCACCCATCGGCCGACGAGGCCGAGGAAGCGGGGGTGGTTTCGCAGCAGGTGCATGGTGTTGGCGATTATCGGCGCTGTTTGGCCTTCGTGGCCGGCGCGCGCTGCGCAGGCTTGGCGCTGCCCTTGGAACCCTTGGCGCTGCTGCTCTTGGCGGCTTGGCTGCCACGCGCACCGCGGGCGTCACGGGTATTGCGGGCGCCCCGCGCATTCCGGCCTTCCGCCTTGGGCGGCGCGGCCGGTACCGCGAGCGGCGGCTGCGCGGACAGCGGTACGGCGGCGACCGTGAAACCCCGCGCCGCCAGCAGCGCAGGCAACCCCTGCGGGCCCACCATGTGCAGCGCCCCCACGGCCGCGAACACGCGCCGCCCACCCGCGTGCATGCGCTCGATGCCATCCGCGAGCCCCGGGTTGCGGTCGTCGAGCAGGCGCTTCATCAACCGCCGTTCGGCCGGCGTGTTGACGCAGTTGCACCATTCGGGATAGCGGCCCAGCTTGTCCACATCGCCACGGGCCCAGACTTCGGCCAGCTCTTTCATCTGCGTGCGCAACTGGCCGGATTCCAGTTCGTCCAGGGCGGCATCGATCTGTTCCGCCTCTTCGGCCTCGGAATCGCCCGTGAGCATCTTCAATTGGGAGGCCGCGCTTTCCAGCGCGAACACCGGCTTGCTGTTGTTCCGCGCCGAGACGGCCAGCGTTTCGTCAACGCCAAATTCCGGGTACAGGCCATCGGCGCGCGCCACCAGGCCCGCCAGTGCCGTGACCTGAAGAATGGGCTGCAGCCCCGCCATGGTTCCGGACGGCACGCAGGCCGCCTCGTTCTGGCGCGCCAGCCGCTGCGCACGCTCGCCGCTCAGCAGCCGCGCCACCAGGGCCGGGTCCGCCGGCTGAGTCATGGCACGCATGGTCGCCGGATCGCGCGCGTCGAGCTCCAGCGCGAGCGCGTCGCTTTGCTCCAGCGCCTTTTGCACGGTGGGGCCCGGCCGCACCCACTCGGCCCGGCCAAGATGAATGGTTCCGTAGAGCCACGAAGTCCGCCCGTCCCGGTCGGCGCGCCACAGCAGGCCCCGGTCGACCGCATTCCACTGGCCGACCGCCGAGCCCGGCTTGCCGAGGCTGGCAATGGCCGAAGGCGGGCAGGCGGCATGCGCCGCGGCTGCAAGAACCGAGCAGGCACCCGCCAGCGCAAGGCGCGGCAGGCAAGAAAAAAACCATGAACGCGCGGGCGCCTTCAAATCGAAATTGCGCCCGGGCGCAAAGAGGGTCCGGAGTATCCGCAAGGCTTGCTCCACGATGAAAGAAAGTCCGGCATTCTCACAGCACCGCTGCCCATAATCCGGAACCATGCAGAGCATCTTCCATCTTGCCTTTCACGTTCGCGACCTCGACGCGGCCCGCCGCTTCTACGGAAATGTGCTCGGCTGCGCCGAAGGCCGCAGCACCGACACCTGGGTCGACTTCGACTTTTTCGGCCACCAGATTTCCCTGCATCTTGGCGAACCCTTCGCCACCACGCGCACCGGCCAGGTCGGCAACGCCATGGTGCCCATGCCGCATTTCGGCATCGTGCTGGCATTGCCCGACTGGCAGGCGCTTGCAGAGCGGCTGAAAGCCGCCAACACCGACTTCGTGCTGGAACCCCAGGTGCGTTTCGAGGGGCAGCCGGGCGAGCAATGGACCATGTTTTTCTGCGATCCCTTCGGCAACCCGATCGAGGTCAAGGGATTCCGTTCGCTCGCCGCGCTGTACGACAAATGATTCGCCCGCGCGGGGCCGCAACGGCGGCCTTGTGGTTCTTCACCCTCTTCACTGCCGGCGGCGCGCATGCCGCGCTCGACTGCGAACTCAACGGCCACCGGGTGAACCCCTCCGAGGGCAGCACGCTCCTCGGTACGACGGGCCTCATGCGCTGCAAGGACCGGGCGACCGGCGAGCCGCAGCGCGAACAGCAGGTGCAGAACGGCGCCTTCACCGGCCTGGCGCGCTTCTATGAAAAAGGAAAGCTCGCCAGGGAACACATCCTCAACGCCGGTGGAAACATCCACGGCCTCGCCCGCGAGTACGGGCCCGAGGGGCAAGTCTTGCGCGAGGCCATTTACGACGACGGCCAGGAGCGCGGGCTGGTTCGCAGCTTTTACCCCGGGGGCCGGCTGCGCCGCGTCACTTTCTACCCGAGCACCGGAACCGACCGCGCCTTCGTCGAGTTCACCGAACGCGGCCAGCTGTCCGCGCTGCGCTGCGGCGAAACGCCCATGCTCGCGCCGGTGGCCGACGATGCCCGGCTGTGCGGCTTCACCGGCGGGCCCTCGCAGGTCCAGCTGTTCGACGCGCGCGGCTTCCTGCGTTCGCGGCTGTCGTACATGCTCGGCAAGCGCGTGCGGTCGCAGGACTTCTACGACAACGGCAAGCCCTCGGTGCAAGACGAGATCGCCGGCAACCAGCGCACCGAACGCCATTTTTCATCCGAAGGGGTGAAGCGCCGCGAAACGGTGTGGCTGCTGGTCGAACGCAGCGCGGTGCGGCAACGCGAGCAGGAGTTCTCCGAAAAGGGCTCGCTGATTCGCGACCAGCGCTGGAACCCCGCGGGCGAGCCGATGCGAGACGACAGCTACTACCTGCATGGCCAGCCCCGCAGCAAATCCGCCTACAGCGGCTCCGGCGATGCGCGCGCGGTCGAGATCACCGAGTTCTACGAGAGCGGCCAGCGTGCCGCGCACGGGCGCTACCGGGTGGCGGGCCGCGGCCGGCAAGTGCCGGTCGGCAAGCACCAGCGCTTCAGCGAAAAAGGAACGCTGCTCGCCGAATCGAGCTTCGATGCCAGGGGCCGCGTGACGCGCGAACGCAGCTGGGACGAAAACGGCGAGCTGCAACGCGACGAGCACGTTCTGGAAGACGGCTCCAGGAAATAGCCCGCCCGCTGCGAAGCGCGCGGCGAGCTCAGTCCAGCTTGATGCCGGCCTGCTTGATGATCGGGCCCCAGCGCTTCGACTCGGCCCGCGCCAGCGCTTCGAACTGCGACGGCGTGCCCGGCATGGCTTCCATGCCGAAATCGTCGAACCGCTTTTGTACCGCCGGCGTGCCGAACGCGCGGTTCAGCTCGCTGTTGAGCTTGGCCACCACGGCGGGCGGAAGGCCGGCCGGGCCAAGCACGCCCTGGAACGCGAACACCTCGGTATTGGGCACGCCCACTTCGGCCAGCGTCGGCACGTTGGGCAGCAGCTTGTTGCGGGCGCCGGAGCCAATGGCCAGCACGCGCACCTTGTTGCCCTGCATGATCGGCAGGCCCGAGGCCAGGTCCAGGAACATGCACGGCACCTGCCCACCCATCACGTCGGCCATGGCCGGGGCGGCGCCACGGTAGGGAATGTGCGTGATGAAGGTGCCGGTGCGAACCTTGAACATCTCCATGGCCAGGTGATGCGGCGAGCCGTTGCCCGGCGAGGCGTAGTTGACCTTGCCCGGATTGGCCTTCACATACGCCAGGAACTCCTTGAAGTTCTTGGCCGGAAAGTCCGGGTGCACCACCAGCGCCAGCGGAAACTTGCCGATCGCGCCGACGTAGGTGAAGTCTTTTTCGGGATTGAACGGCAGCTTGCCGAACAGGTGCTCGTTGAAGGCCAGCACGGCGTTGTCGGCCGACATCACGGTGTAGCCGTCCGGCTTGCTCTTGGCGACCAGGTCGGCGCCGATGTTGGTCGAGGCGCCGGGGCGGTTGTCGACAACGATCTGCTGGCCCAGCGTCTGGCGCATGGCCTCGGCCAGCGTGCGCGCAATCACGTCGGTGCCGCCGCCCGCGGGATAGGGCACCACCCACTTGATGAGTTGCGTGGGGTAGTCCTGCGCGCGGGCGAACGGGGTTGCGGCCATGGCGGCGCCCGAAGCGAGCGTGGCCAGAAGAGTGCGGCGGTCCATGTGGATCAGTCTCCGGTTTGTTGTGATTGGGTTGCGGACAGCGATGGTACGGGCAGCGCATGAAGTGCGTCGGCCAATGCGCGGCGGCAGCGCGCCTCGTCGCCGACCTGCTCGAACAGCAGCAGCGCGAGCCGCGCGAGAAGCAGCGATTCGCGCTCGGCGCCGGCTTCGGTGATGGCGCGCGCGCATTCCGCGTAGATGCGGTCCCGCGCGTCGGGGGCGAGCGATGTCGTCATGCGGCAATCTCCTTGATGGCGGCGGCGGCGCGGTGCAGCGCCTCGGCCAACGCGCCGCCCGGCAGGCGTTGCCAGCGCGCGGCCACATGGCCGTCGGGCCGCAGCAGATAGAAGGCGCCTTCGCGTGCGCCCAGCGCCTCGAACACCGCTGCGTCGGCATGTGCATCGGCGCCATCGATGCCAGGACCCGCAATGACGCGAACCGCGAACGGCAGATCGCCGCGCAGCGCCGCCGCCACCTCGTCTTCGGGCAACAAGGCGGTACCGGCTTTAGGCCGCAGCACGAGCAATGTGAAGACCGGAGCGATCCAGTCGGTCAGGTGCCCCTGTTCGAGCTGCTGCTCGGCCATCACCTCTCCGGGCAACGGGGCTGCCGGCAACACATCGCCTTCGCTGGACAGTGCCGAAGCCGCGTAGCGCACGGCTTGGGTCTGCCGCGGATTGATCAGTTGGGCAATGCCGCGATGCGCCTCCGACAGCGACAGCGCCGCTTCGCGCATCAGGTCGAAGCCGCGCGAAGGCGGCGACATGAATTCGGTGCTGCGCATCGCGTTCTCGGCATTGACGTGAAAGGCCTCGATGCGCTCCTGCGAATACGAGTCGAGCAACGCCGCGTCCGAAAGGCCGCGCGCCACGAACGCCAGCTTCCAGGCCAGGTTGTCGGCATCGTCGAAGCCCGAATTGAGGCCGCGCACGCCGAAGATGGGCATGGCGTGCGCCGCATTGCCGGCGAAAAGAACGCGGCCATGCCGGTAGCTTTCGAGCGTCATCGCGCCCGCGCGGTAGACCGAGGTCCACACCGTCTTCCACGGCAGGTGGCCTTCGCCGATGGCGCCCAGATGGCGCTGCACGAACTCGGCCACCGCGGCCGGCTTCAGCGCCTCTTCGGTGCTCTGGCCTGCACGCAGCTGGTAGTCGATGCGCCAGATGTCGTCGGGTTGGCGGTGCATCAGCACGGTCGATCCCGGGTTCCACGGCGGATCGAACCACGCGCGGCGCTCGGTCGGGTGCTCGCTGTGCAGTTCGATGTCGATGATGACGTAGCGGCCTTCGTAGCCCGTGCCCTCGAGCGAAAGCCCCAGCGACTTGCGCACGAAGCTCTGGCCGCCGTCGCAGGCCGCGAGCCACTGGCCTTGCATCCGGTAGGCGCCCTCTGCGTTGCGCACCTCCAGCGTCACGCCGTCTTCATCTTGCGCAATGCCGGCGAGTTCGGTGCCCCAGCGGATGTCGATGAGCCCCGGCGTCGCTTCGTTGCGGCGGAAGATTTCTTCCAGCAGATAGTGCTCGATGTAGTACTGCTCGAGGTTGATCATCGGCGGCAGCTTCTGCCGCTCGTCGTGCGGCATTTCGAAGCGGAACACCTCCGCCGTCTTATAGAAGCTGCGTCCGCCGGTCCACGGCAGGCCCTTGCCCATGAACGTCGGAAGCACGCCGAGCCGCTCCATGATTTCCAGGCTGCGGCGCGAGATGCAGGCCGCTCGGCTGCCCACGCACACCGTGTCGTCGGCCTCCAGCACCACGCAGCGCACGCCGTGGTTCGCGAGCCCCAGCGCCAGCGCCATGCCGACCGGTCCGCCGCCCGCAATCACCACCGGATGGCGGCCCGGCTCCACGCCGCCCTGCTCCAACGGCGGCGTCCACGACTTGTAGCGCGTGTAGTGAAAGGCACCGACCGAAGGCGGCAGCCCGGTCGCGCTGGGCATCGGCGGCACGGGGCCGCTTGCGGCATCGGCGGCAATGGCGCCGGAGGCGGGAGCGGGCGCCTCGGCCGCAATGGTGGGGTTCGTCATGCAGCGGGATTGTCCCGATGCGGGGCCACGTCCGCTGTCATAACTTTGTACGACGTATTTACCCTGAGTCTGGTCTGCTCCCATGAGACGCTGGCGCATTCAACCCGCTGCCGACACCGCGCTGTCCGCGGCCATCGTCCGCGACGTGCTGGCGGGCATCGGCACGCCGCATCTCGCAGCCAACTGCCTCTCGGCCATGCACCGGGTGATGCCCGTGACCTTCTGCACCGTGTTCGCGGTCGATGCCACCGGCCGCATCGAGGCCGTGTCGGCGGCCAGCAGCTACGGCACCACGGCCGAGCGCACCGCCGAGCGCTATGTGGCGCAGCGCTTCGACCTGCTCGATCCCAACATGATTTGGCTCGCCAAGCGCAAGCTGCCCAAGCGCGCTCAGCTGTGGCTGGGCCACCAGCGCGCCGAGGAGGTGGCCGACCCCGCTTACCGCGCGGCCTGCTACGGCGACGTGGGCATTCGCGAACGTGCCTCGGTGCTGCTGCTCACACCCACCGGCCAGCGCGTGGCGGTGAGCTTCTACCGCAGCCTCGCGCAGGCCGAGTTCGACGAACGCGACTTTGCGGCGATCGAGAGCCACGCCACCCTGCTGGCCGAGGCCACGATGGCCCATGGCCGCGGCACGGTGGCGGCAGGGGGTACGGTGGTGCCCTCCCTGGCTTCGCGCCTGCTGACCTTGAGCCTGCGGGAGCGCGAGGTCATCGGCCACCTGATGGCCGGCAGCACCGCCAAGCAGGCGGCGCGAGAAATCGGCATCGAACTGACAACCGTGCGCACTCATCAGTACCGCGCGTTTCGGCGGCTGGGCATACGCACGCAGAAGGAGCTGCTGCGCGCGGCGGCCCCCTGAGTCTTGCCGCCTCCGTGCGCCTAGGGCCTAGTCTTCGGCTGTATCGGCAGACTGATCGGCCTGCGAATTCACCAGCGACACCGGCGCCACCTTCGGCCGCCCCGCCACCGACACCACCTCCTGGTCGATCGCGCCGAACAGCGAGCGGCCGTCGAGCCCCTTCATCTCGATGCGGATCGTGTCGCCGAACTTCATGAACTCGGTCGCCGGCTCGCCGCCCTGGATGGTTTCGATGCAGCGCTTTTCGGCAATGCACGAATAGCCTTTGGGCCAGTCCATGCGGCCGTTCTTTTCCACGCCCTTGTTGCTCACCGTGCCGCTGCCGACGATGCTGCCGGCGCGCACGTTGCGCGTCTTGGCGATGTGGGCGATGAGCTGGCCGAAGTGAAAAGTCATCTCCGGCCCGGCGTCGCACATGCCGACCTTGCGGCCGTTCCAGCTGCTTTGCAGCGTGAGGTGCACGCGGCCGTTCTGCCAGGCCTCGCCAATTTCGTCGAGCGTCACGGCCACGGGGCTGAAGGCGGTGGCGGGCTTGCTCTGGAAAAAGCCGAAGCCCTTGGCCAGCTCGGCCGGAATCAGGTTGCGCAGGCTCACGTCGTTGGCCAGCATCACCAAGCGGATGCCGTCGAGCGCCTGGTCGGGCGTGGCGCCCATCTTCACGTCGCCGGTAATCACCGCAATCTCGGCTTCGAAGTCGATGCCCATGGCTTCGCTCGGCACCACGATGTCGTCGGTCGGGCCCAGGAAGTCATCGCTGCCGCCCTGGTACATCAGCGGGTCCTGATAGAAGCTTTCAGGCACTTCGGCGTTGCGCGCCTTGCGCACCAGCTCGACGTGGTTCAGGTACGCAGAGCCGTCGGCCCACTGGTAGGCGCGCGGCAGCGGCGCCATGCACATCGAGGGATCGAACGGAAAAGAGTGACGTGCGCGGCCGTTGTTGACGGCGTCGTACAGGTCCTGCAGCTGCGGGCTCATGAAGCCCCAGTCGTCCAGCACCTGCTGCAGCCGGCTGGCAATACCGGTGGCGTAGTGGGCGAGCGTGAGGTCGCGCGAGACGACGACGAGCTGGCCGTCGCGTGAGCCGTCCTTCAGGGTGGCGAGTTTCATGGTGGCAAATGCGTGATGAAGGACACGGCGCGAACACGAGGGCCGGCGCCGCGCCCACTAAACTGGGTGGACGGGCGGCAGTGTACCGAGGTGCTCTTGGTGAACCTCGGCGCCGGCGCTCACTCCACACCTCATGCCGACGCTCGCCGCCTCCCCGT
Organism: Variovorax sp. CCNWLW235; assembly: GCF_037204085.1. Classification (NCBI taxonomy): domain Bacteria; kingdom Pseudomonadati; phylum Pseudomonadota; class Betaproteobacteria; order Burkholderiales; family Comamonadaceae; genus Variovorax; species Variovorax sp. CCNWLW235. Next base: position 56,721 of record NZ_JBBCBW010000026.1, read on the forward strand.
TCCCACCCCTTGCGCCACCGGCACGTCCGTCGTGGCGGGCGTTGGCCGGGCTGACGCTGGCGATGGGGCTGGTTCATGTTCTGCTGCTGGGGCTGGCGCCCACGGCTATCGGCCCCGATCCCTCGCCGCTTGCGAACAAGTTCACCACCCGGACCATCGTGATCGCGCCGCCCGCACCGGAAAAGCCGGCCGCGCCCGCTGCCGCGGCAGCCGCCCCAGCCGAGGCCAAGCCGTCGCCGCCCGCAAAACCCCGCCGGCCGCGCGAGCCTTCCGTGCCCAAGCCGGCGACGGCGGCACCCGAACCCATGCCAGTGCCGGCGCCCCAGGTTTTCGAAGAACCTCCGCCAGAAACGCGTGCTCTCACGGCGCAGAACGCTATCGATTCAGGAGCAACCACTCCTGAGCCGCCGACAAGCGCCCCGGCAGGTGCTGCGCTGGGCGGCGCGGGCAGCACAAGCAACGCCGGCATCGGGGACGGCGGAGCCGCAGGCGCCGCCAGTGCCACTGCCGGCAACGTCGTCGGCTCGGAGGCGCTCCGCATTCCCGGCTCGGTCAAGCTCGCCTTCGCGGTCACGGGCCAGCAGGGCGCTTCGCCGATGCAGGGCGTTTTCGGCGACCTGGCCTGGCTGCAGGACGGCAGCAGCTACGACGCGCGGCTGTCGCTCAAATTCCTGTTCAGGACGATCCGCAGCCAGCACAGCACCGGGAAGATCGGCCCTACCGGCATCGAACCGGACCGCTTTTCCGAGGCCCGCAAGGGCGAGGTGGCTTCGCACTTCCTGCGCGACCAGGGCCAGGTGATGTTCAGCAACAACGCCCCCAGCGTGCCCTTGCTGCCCGGCGCGCAAGACCGGCTCAGCGTGGTGATGCAGCTCGGCGGCATGCTGGCGGGCGACCCGGGACGCTACCCGGCCGGCAGCCGCATTTCCATCCAGACCGTCGGCCCGCGGGATGCCGGCGTCTGGGTCTTCAACATCGAAGGCGAAGAGCAGATGACCGTTCCGGCCGGCGACTTTGCGGCGCGCAAGCTCACGCGCAGCCCCCGGCGCGAGTTCGACGACAAGATCGAAATCTGGCTGGCGCCGGCCCTTGGCTACCTGCCGGTGCGGATGAAACAGACACAGGCCAACGGCGACTTTGCCGACATGCAGTTGCGCGAATCCCTTCCGGCGGGGCCCTCGAACTAGCGCGAAAGTGGAGGAAACAGGCATAGAAATTAATGCGTTTTCTCTACAAAAGGACAACCGAGCTTGAAACTGGCGCGTTGATTGCTATCTAACCCCCATGAACGCCATCGACATCCTCACAGGCCCCGCAATGAACATGCTCTATGACTCAGAGTCCTTCGTCGTCGTGCACGTGCAGCCGAACGAAAGCGACACGCCCGCCCAGCCCAATGTGCCGGTTCTGGAACGCCACGGCTTCGAGATCGTAGACAAGCGCTCGGGCAAAGAGGTTTACCTCGACGGCTCGTGGGCCGAACTGTTCCAGCAGCAAATTGCCGCCTGGCAGCTCAATACGCCCACCCAGGAAGAGGTGGAAGACACGCTCGAAGGCTATGCCGAGTTGGCTCACACGCCGGTGCTGGTGCACTGAGCTCCTGTCGCCCCGGACAAGAAAGCGCCTTTTCAGGCGCTTTTTTTTGCGCCCACTTACGCCTACCCGCTCATTTCCGACCGTAGATCCAGCGGTACATCGGCCCCACCAGCAGCAGCACCGCGACCAGCCGGCACACCTGAAACGCCGTGACCACCGGCACCCCCAGCTGCAAGACCTTGGCGGTGATCGACATTTCGGCAATGCCGCCGGGCGAGGTGCCCAGGATCATGGTGGCCGGATGCAGCCCCGTCGCTCGGGCCAGCAGCCATGCGGCGCCTGCGCACACCACCAGCATGACGACCGTGCCCAGCGCCACCGAACCCAGCCAGCGCGGCGCCGTGTACAAAAACTCGCGGCTGAAGCGCACGCCCAGGCTCACGGCAATCACCAGCTGCGCGGTGTTCGACATCCAGGTGGGCACGGCCGACAGCGCCTGGCCCGCAATGGTGAACCCCATGGCAACCACCAGCGGCCCCATGAACCACGGGTTGGTGCGGCCCAGCGCACGCATCGCAAGGCCGCCGATGCCGGTGGCCAGCGCAAGCAGCAGGAGCCCGCTCGCATTCACCTCGCGCACCATGGGCGGATTGATTTCAAGCCCATGCAAGCCGCTCCACTGCATGGCGAACGGAATGGTGACGGTCACCACCACCAGGCGCAAGCTGTGCGCCGCGGCCACAAGGTCGGTGCGCGCACCGGCCGATTCGGACAGCAGCGTCATCTCCGACGCGCCGCCAATGGCGCCCGCGAAGTAAGTTGTCGCTCTCATGGACTTTGCCGGCACATGCGGCATTCGCTTGGCATGCAGCGCATGCAACCAGCGCCCGAAGCCCCAGCCGAGCAGCAAGGCCCAGGCAATGGCGAGCGCAATGGCCCACCACACGCCGGCCACCAGCGCCACCACCTGCGGCGTGAAGTAGAGGCCCAGCGCGGTGCCGATGGTCCATTGCCCGGCATTGCGCAGCGGCGTGTAGCTGGCGGTGGGCGCGCCGGCAATCGATGCCAGCGACACCGCGAGCAGCGGGCCGATCATCCAGGGCAGGGGCGTGTGCAGGGCCAGGCAGATTTGCGCCGCGGCGAGTGCAAGCAACAGCGTGGCCAGCACGCGAACCGGAAAGCGAAGGGACACCACAGGAGGAAGAAAGCGAATTTGGACGGCACGGCGTGCGGGCGCCAACGCATAGTATGGCGCGATGCGATGCCAACCCTTCCCCGCGCGGGCTCCCCGATTCCTGGTCTCCTTGCTCGCCGCCGTCGTGCTGGCAGGGTGCTCCGCCTTTTCGCCCGGCCCTGGGGCGCCTGTGGCAAAGCGCGCCGCGGCGTTGCTGCCAGTGGACGCGCTCATCCTCGGCGAGCAGCACGACGCGGCCGAGCACCACGCCATCGAACGGGAAACCGTCGAGGCGCTGGCGAGCCAGGGCAGGCTGGCTGCGCTGCTGCTCGAAATGGCCGAAGAAGGCAACAGCACCGCCCGCCTCGACCGCACGGCCACCGAAGCGCAGGTGCAAGCCGCCCTGGGCTGGAACGAAAAGGCCTGGCCCTGGCGGAGCTACGGTCCGGCGGTGATGGCCGCGGTGCGCGCCGGTGTGCCGGTTGTCGGGGCCAACATGCCGCGCGCTCGAATGAAGAACGCCATGGCCGACGTCTCGCTCGACGTGCAGCTCAACGGCGAGGCCTACACCGCGCAGCAGGACGCCGTGCGCGAGGGCCACTGCAAGCTGCTGCCCGAGGCCCAGATCGTGCCGATGACGCGCATCCAGGTCGGTCGCGACCGAGCCATGGCGCAAGCCATCGTCAAGGCCCGGCAGCCGGGCAAGACGGTGCTTCTGATCAGCGGCGCGGGCCACGCCACCAAGGTGCTGGGCGTGCCGCAGCACCTGCCGACCGATGTTTCGGTCAAGACGGTTCGGCTGCAGGCCGGCGGCGATTCACCCGAGTCGGACGAAGACAACAAAGGCGCCTACGACGCCGTGTGGCGAACGCCCGCCCTGCCGCCCAAAGACTACTGCGCGGGAATGCGGGCACCCGCCTAGCCTTGGCGCCTGGCGGCTCAGGCGAATTTCTTGATCGAATCCGCCAGCGCGTTGACCAGCGTGTCGATGTGCTGCTTTTCCACGATGTAGGGCGGTGCAATCACCAGCACGTCGCCCGCGGGCCGCACCAGTGCGCCCTTGTGGAAGCAGTCCAGGAAGATGTCGTAGGCGCGCTTGCCGGGCGTGCCCGCAATCGGCGCAAGCTCCACCGCCGCGGCAAGGCCGAGGCTGCGGATGCCGATCACATTCGGCAGGCCCTTGAATGCACTGTGGAACGCATCGCCCAGCACCTTGCCCATTTCGCCCGCGCGCGCAAACAGCTTCTCTTCCTTGAACAGGTCGAGCGTGGCAATGGCCGCGGCGCAGGCCACAGGGTGGCCCGAGTAGGTGTATCCATGAAAGAACTCGACCACGTGCTCTGGCGCGTCGGTCTTCATCATCGCGTCGTAGAGCTTGTCGCGGCAGATCACGCCGCCCAGCGGAATGACGCCGTTGGTCACGCACTTGGCAAAGTTCAGCATGTCGGGCACCACGCCGAAATAGTCCGACGCGAAGTTGGTGCCCATGCGGCCGAAGCCCGTAATGACCTCGTCGAAGATCAGCAGGATGCCGTGCTTGTCGCAGATTTCGCGCAGGCGCTTCAGGTAGCCCTGGGGCGGCAGGTACCAGCCTGCCGAACCTGCCACCGGCTCCACGATGATGGCGGCAATGTTGCTCGGGTCGTGCAGCGGAAGAATGCGCGTTTCAAGCTCTACCAGCGGGTCTTCGGCCCACACCGGCTCCTCGTTGTGAATATAGGCGTGGTTCACCGGATCGTGAATGAAGCGCATGTGGTCCACGCGCGGCAAGAAGGCCGAGCCGAACACCTTTCGGTTGCCCGGAATGCCGCCCACCGACATGCCGCCGAAGCCCACGCCGTGGTAGCCCTTCTCGCGGCCGATGAACACGTTGCGGTGGCCCTCGCCGCGTGCGCGGTGATAGGCCAGCGCCACCTTCATCGAGGTGTCGGCCGCCTCCGAGCCCGAGTTGCAGAACAGCACCTTGTTCAGGTCGCCGGGCGCCAGCGATGCGATCATCTCCGCCGCCTTGAAAGCCTTGTCGTTGCTGACCTGGAAGGCGGTGGCGTAGTCGAGCGTGTCGAGCTGCTTCTTGATCGCCTCGTTGATCGGCTTGCGGTTGTGGCCCGCGCCCACGCACCACAGCGACGAGATCCCGTCGATCACCTTCTTGCCGTCGTGCGTAGTGAACGTCATGCCGTCGGCCGCCACGAAGACACGCGGGTCTTTCTGGAAATGGCGGTTGGGCGTGAAGGGCAACCACTGGTTGCCCATGTTGAAGTCCTGGTAGGCCATGCGTGCGTCCTTCTTGGTCTCGGTGGATGCGGGCCGCCCTTGCGGCGGCCGCCCGTGGCATTCTTGCACTTTTGCCACGAGACCGCCTCATGGCCGGCACTCAGCCGGCACTCACCACGTGTAGCCCGCCTGCAGCCTGCCGCCGAGCTGCGCGCCGTTTCCCGCTGCCGCGCTCAGGCCCGCGCCCACGCTCCAGCGCTCGTCCAGCTGATAGGCAAAGGCCACGCCCAGCGCGGACTGTCCCGCGTAGTGCCCCACCGCCGCGCCCAGCCATTTGCGTCCGGGCGCGAGCAGCGGGATCGACGGCATGGCCATGGCCTGTGCCACGCCCCGCGCGGCAAAGTCGCGCGCCTGGCCGTACGACACGGCCACCGCGCGCTCCATTTGCGCAAGGTTGACTGCGTCGCTCGCCGCCACGCCGGGCGCCACGTTGGTGATCTGCCGCTGGTAGCCCGTGGCCGCGTTGCCCACGCTCACGCTGTCGGGCCGGTCGGCCACCGAGCCCTGGCCCAGCGCTACGGCATTGCTTGCGCTGGCCGTGCTGCCGTCGCCGAGCGCCATGGCCCCGGCGGCAAGCGCCTTGGCGTTGCGGCCCACGGCCAGCGCACCGTTGCCGATGGCCTGCGAGCCATTGCCGACGGCTGCGGCGCCCGCGCCCTCCGCGCGTGCGGCCGCCTGGCCCTGCACCGAGCATTGCAGGGCGCCGCCATTGACAGTGCAGACGCCCAGTTGCCCATTGACCATGGCCTGTATCTGCACCGCCTGCTGCGCGATCTGCTCGGTGTTGTGCGTGATCTGCTCCGTGTGCTCTGCGATCTGTTCGGTGTGCTGCGTGATCTGCTGGGTGTTCTGGGTCACCTGCGTCGTGATCTGCTGCACCTGGGTGCCCTGCTGGCTCGCCAGGTTCAGCGCCTGCTCGGCCGTGTTCCTTACCGCATAGAGCTGGCTTCCGTTGACCGCGTCGGTCGAGGTGGCCGTAACCGCGCCGGCAGTGACGCCGCTGATCCGCCCCGCGTTGGTGATGCCGCCGCCCTGGTTGTCGATGCCGCTGGAGGTCAGCCGCCCGCCCACCGAAGCATTGCCGTTCACGGAAAGACCGCCGGCGTCGACGTGGCCCGTCGCGCTGATGCCGTCGATGTTGATCAGGCTGCGCCGGTCCGTCGTGCTGCCGAAAGAAACGACGTTCTCGCGCCCCCCGTCGGTGCTGCCAGCGCCTATGGCGACCGACCCCGCACCGTTCGAGCTGCTGCCCGTGCCGATTGCCACGCTGCTGAAACCCGATGCGAAGCTTGCCGTTCCGATGGCCAGGGCACCCATGTCGGTCGCCCTTGCGCTGGCGCCAAGCGCCAGCGCGAAATCGCTCGTGGCAAGGGCCTCGCGTCCGAGCGCCGTCGCGCTGCGACCCGAAGCGGTGGCCATGTCGCCCAGCGCCGTGCTGCTGTCGCCGCTGGCCTCGCTTTCGCGTCCGAATGCGGCAGATCCGGAACCGGATGCCAGCGCGCGATAGCCCACCGCCGATGCCGCCTCGCCCGTGGCGCTGGCCACGTTGCCCACGGCGGTGGCCGAGCCGCTCGAGGCCACCGTGTTGGAACCGATGGCTGTGGCTGAGTTGGCAGTCGCACTGCTGCTGGAGCCCATTGCGGTGGCGCCGTTGCCAGTCGCGTTGCTGTTTGCGCCGACTGCCGCGGCCGAAACCCCCGCCGCAGTGCTGCCGCGCCCAAGTGCCGTCGCCTGGCCGCCGCTTGCGCTGCTGTCGCGGCCGAGAGCCGTGTTTGCGCTGCTCAGGTCGATGCCGGCCTGCGCGCCCGATCCGCCCGCCATGTTGCTCTGGCAGTCCTGCTGCACGATGTCGCGATGCGCGCTGAAGCCCGAGTACGCGCCCGGGTCGGTGCTGCTGTAGAGCGTGCCGCCGGGGCAGGTGTTGGGGTTGAGCACCTGCGCGCCTGCCGGTGCGGCCGCCGCCGCGCAAAAGGCCAACGCAATGCCGGCTCCCAGCCGGCGCCTGCTTCGAAAGCGCATGGTTTCTTCTCCTCGGTCTTGTGTGTGTGAATGCCGCCCGTCCGAAGCCGGAATCGTCCTTCGCGCCCGCCTGCGCCGCCTACCATGGGTTGTGGTAGCCTCCGCCGCCTCGCGATTCGACAAACCGTTCGATGGCGCCCAAGTCCCCGTTCTCTCTCACCGATCCGGACTCCGCGGCACTGGGCCTGCTGCGCCTTGCGCGCACTACCGCCTGCGAGCGCTTTCCGCAGAAACTGCTCGAACGGCTCGTCCGGCTGATGGGCGCCGACCATGGCGCCATCAACATCTGGCATCCGCGCAGCTTCGTGGCCTCGGTCGGCGTCGGCTACGACCTGTCTGGAATGAGCGCCGACTGGTACGCCATCGGCGGCGCCGAGCTCGACTTCACCACCCCCGCCATGCACGCACAGCCCCTGCGGGCGGTGTGCGTCAATGACGACGACCCCCGCTGGAAGCAGAGCCATCCGTCGTGGCGCAGCTTCCAGGCGCGCTACGGCATTCACCATCAGCTGGGCGTGTCCATTCCGTTCGAAGGCAGCGAAACCTTCGCGCATTGCTACCTGAACCGCGGGGCCGCGTCGCCGCGCTACGGCACGGCCGAGGTCGATGCGCTCACCGCGCTTGCGCCCGGCATCGGCGAGGCCTTGCTCATCAACCGCCTCTACGCCGGTGCGCACCAGGGCCTCGAAGACACCGGCAACGGAGATCAGCCGCTGGCCGTGACCGATAACGACGGCTGGATCCTCTTTCCCAATGGCGATTTCTGCCGCGCCTGGCCGCGGCTCGCCGCGATTGCAAAGGTGTCGGAACCCCGCCTGCCCAAGTCATGGCTGGAAGGCGAGCGCAGCGCAATCCGCAAGCTGCACGCGGCCGGATGGCAGTGCGAAGTCACGCCGGCACATGGCGGGCTGCGCGTGGCGCTGCGCCGCAACGCGCCAGGCACAGGCGCCATGCTCACGCCGCGGCAGACCGAAATAAGCCGCCTTTATTGCGCCGGCTATTCAGGCAAGGACATTGCCACGCGCCTGTCCGTCTCGCCCGCCACCGTGCGCGTGCACCTGCGCGAAACCTATTCGAAGCTCGGCGTCACGAGCCGCAGCGCACTGCGCAGCGCCCTGGGGCTTTGAACGCGCCCGGCGCCGGGCCCCGGCGCGCGCTGCGACAATCGGGGCCTCATGAGTGCATACATCCTGACCCTTTCCTGCCCGGACCGCGTGGGCATCGTGCATGCCGTTTCGGGCTTTCTGCTCGAGCGCGGCGGCAACATCGAGGAAGCCGCCCAGTACAACGACCACGACACGGGCCTGTTCTTCATGCGCGTGCGCTTTGCCTGCAGCGACCACACCGAGGCAGCGCTGCGCGAACAGCTCGCCACCTTCGGCGCGGGCTTTGGCATGAACCTGCAGCTGCACGCCGCGGCCCAGCCGATGAAGACGGTGATCCTGGTCAGCAAGGAAGGCCACTGCCTGAACGACCTGCTGTTCCGCTGGAAGAGCGGGCTGCTCGCCATCGACGTGCGCGCCATCATCTCGAACCACCGCGACTTCTACCAGCTGGCCGCCAGCTACAACGTGCCGTTCCATCACATTCCCGTGACGGCCGCCACCAAGGCGCAGGGCGAGGCAAAGCAGCTTGAAATCATCGAGGCGGAAGGCGCCGAACTGGTGGTGCTCGCGCGCTACATGCAAATCTTGAGCAACGACCTGTGCAACAGCCTGGCCGGTCGCGCGATCAACATCCACCATTCGTTCCTGCCTAGCTTCAAGGGCGCCAAGCCCTACTACCAGGCGCACGACCGCGGTGTGAAGCTGATCGGCGCCACCGCCCACTATGTGACGGCCGACCTCGACGAAGGCCCGATCATCGAGCAGGACGTGGCGCGCGCCGACCACACCGATACGGTCGAAGACCTCACGGCCCGCGGACGCGACACCGAAAGCCAGGTGCTGGCCCGCGCGGTGAAGTGGCACAGCGAACACCGCGTGCTGCTGAACGGGCACCGCACGGTCGTATTCCGCTAGCGGCGCCCCTGACCCTCAATCAGTTGCGGTTGGGGTTGTTCGGACGACGGTCATGGCGGTTCGGCACGCCGTCGCCGTCACGGTCCCACTGGCCGCGGCGGTATTCCCAGCGGCCGTCGCGTTCGCGCCATTCAGGCGCGCGGTAGGCATAGCCAGGGCGCGCGCGCACATACATGCCGCGAACCCACACATGGCGTCCACCTCGCCATTCGTAATGCCCCGGGGCCCACACGTAACCACGGCGCGGCGGCGGCGGGCGCTCGTAGCGCGGCGGCGGAGGCGGCACCTCGACGTAGACGCCGGGCTGCGCATGGGCGGCTGTCGGCACCATGAGCGCGCCTCCCGCGGAGAGCAGCGAAGCGGCACCGATCGAAAGCGTGATTGCTAGTTTTTTCATGGGTTGGCCCTCATGAGTTGTTGGAGCCTTCATGCTGCCGGGGCCATGTGAACCCTCTGTAAGCCCTACACCGGAGTTTGTGTAAACGTGTATCGCAAAAAGTAGTGCTTTTGTTAGCGCTTACTCTTGCAATTCGCGAAGATCGACGGCCGCTGCCATGGCGGCATGGCCCGCTTTGTTGGGGTGCAGGTGGTCGCCGTTGTCGTACAGCGGGTTCAACGCCATCGGATCGGCCGGGTTGCGCAGCACCGCGTCGAAGTCGATCACCGCGTCGACATCGTGCCGGCTGCGGATCCAGCGGTTGACCTCGCTGCGCATCGCCTCAGAGGCGTCGCTCCAGTAGGGCGTGTTCTTGAACGGCGGCACGGTGCCGATCAGCACCTTCACGCCCTTGGCGCGCGCTTGCTTGATCAGCTGCTGCAAGCCTTCGGTGATGCGCTCAGCCGTCGGCACCTCATGCTCCGGCGTAGGCAGCCGCGCCATGCCGACCAGCACGCTGCGGCCGATGTCGTTGGTGCCCAGCAGCACGACGACATGCGTTACCCCTGTCTGCCCCAGCGCATCGCGCGCAAAGCGGGAGAGGCCGCTCGGGCCGATGCCGTCGGTCAGCAGGCGGTTGCCGCCAATGCCCGTATTGATGACCGACACCGGCTGGGTCGCCAAAGGGCTGTTGCGCAAACGCGTGGCAAGCAGATCGGGATACGCGCCCTCGCCCGCTTCGCCGCCGCCCGCGGTGATGGAGTCTCCGAAAGCGACCACCACGCGCACCGGCTGTGTGGCCATGACATCGAGACCGGTCACGATGTGATTGAGCGGCAGCGGCGCGGCCCCTTGCAACTTGGGCGTGCCAACGGCATTGCCAGCCACCACCCAGCTCGTGTCGGACACCTGCGTGTGAACGGTCGCGTAAGGCACGGGGCGATCGAAGAAGGCGCTCACCGCAACGGCCTGTCCAGCTTCGACTTTCAGGTCCGCACCGTCGCTCCATACATCTGCACCCGGCGCAATGACCACGCTGTTGCGGCCGCCGAAGCGCAGCATGCGCAGCGTCGCCGGCGACACCGCGTCTGCCCCGGTGTTGAGCCCTACGCTCGCGGCCGCGATGCGCAGCGGAGCCTTGCCGAATCTGTTGGAGAAGCGGATGCGGATGCGCTCGCCTCCCAGCGCGGTCTCGAACTGCTGGCGCAGTGTCTGCCCGCGGAACACGTCGCCGCCGGGCTTGGGCGCCGCAGCCTTGGTGAGAGGATTCGCACTCAGCTCACGAAAATCCACCGGTGCAACGGCCCAGCTGGTCACCCAATGCGCCTCTACCGGCTGCTTCGGCCTTTCATCCGGCTGAACAGCCTGCACGGCAACAGCAGCGGCCAGCAGCAACAGCCCGACGGCGGCAACTCCATGCCGCAAAACACCTTGGCAAAGAACGGAAAGCCAATGGGAACCCAGTTTCATGCGCGCAAAGCGACCCAGTTTACGGAGCCTCCTTGCCCTCTCGTGTGACGAGGTCTAGTGCATCGTTACCAAGTGTCTACATAAGGCAAGGCAGCTTCGACCGACCGGCCGGCCGATGCAAGTCCACGCACCAGCCAGGTGCGCGTTTCGGCAGGATCGATGACCGCGTCGATCTCCAGCGTTTGCGCCATGTGAATCGCTTCGCCGTTGGCGTACTGCTGCGCCACGAGCTTCTTGAACAGCGCATCGCGCGTGGCACCTTCAGGCTCCGCAGCAAGCTCCTTGCGATAGCCCAGCCGCACCGCACCTTCGAGCCCCATGGCGCCGAACTCGCCCGTGGGCCAGGCCACCGTGAACACCGGGGCGTCGAAGCCGCCGGCCGTCATGGCCTGCGCGCCCAGGCCATAGCCCTTGCGAAGCACCACCGCAAAGAAAGGCACTCGCAGGTGCGAAGCCACCATGAACATGCGGCACACATGCCGCACCTGGGCCTGCGCCTCGATCTCCGGCCCGACCATGAAGCCTGGCGTATCGCACAGCGAGACGATCGGCAACCCGTGCGCATTGCACAGCTGCATGAAGCGCGCGGACTTGTCGGCGGCCTCCACATCGATGGCGCCGCCCAGGTGATGCGGGTTGTTGGCCATCAAGCCCACGGGCTTGCCCTCGATGCGCGCCAGCGCAGTGACAATGCCCGCGCCGAAGCCGGCGCGCAGCTCGAGCAGCGAGCCGGTGTCGGCCACGCCGCGCATTGCGGCGCGCACGTCGTACACGCGCAGCCGGTTCTCGGGCACCACGTGGCGCAGCGCGCGCGGGTCGGCGCAATGCCAGTCCGTCACGGGGCCCTGGAAGTACGAGAGGTATTGCTTTGCCGCGGCCACCGCGGCAGCTTCGTCGTCGACCAGGATGTCGATCACGCCGTTGCGCGACTGCACGCTGCTCGGGCCGATCTGTTCCGGCGCAAAGCTGCCGAGCCCGCCGCCCTCGATCATTGCGGGGCCGCTCATGCCAATGTTGCTTGCCTTGGTGGCAATGATCACGTCGGCGCAACCCAGCAGCGCCGCATTGCCCGCAAAGCAGCGGCCATGCACGATGCCCACCACCGGCACCTTGCCCGACAACGCCGCAAACTGGCTGAAGGTGTGGTTGTTGAGGCCCGCGACGATCGGCATGTCGGTATCACCCGGCCGTCCACCGCCGCCCTCGGCGAACAGCACCACCGGCAGCTTCAGCTGGTGCGCCACTGCCAGCAGCCGGTCGGTCTTGTGATGGTTGCGCATGCCTTGAGTGCCGGCCAGCACCGTGTAGTCGTAGGCCAGCACGGCGCAGCGCGAAGCCTCCGGCCCGAACAGCTTGGCGTTGATGCTGCCAAGGCCCGTCACCATGCCGTCTGCCGGTGTGTTGGCAATCAGGTCTTCGAGCGTGCGCCGCCGCGTTTGCGCGGCAATGGCAAGCGCGCCGTATTCAATGAAGTTGCCCGGGTCCGATGCGGTGTCGCACAGGTCGGCAATGTTCTCGCGCGCGGTGCGCCCGCCCTGCGAATGCCGCTTTGCCACCGCCGCCTCGCGATTGATGTCGAGCGTGTAGGCATGACGGTCGATCACCTTCTGCAGATCGGGGCGGATCGCATCGAGGTCGTGCCCGGCGTGTGCCTCGGCTTCGACAGCCTGCGCATCGACGGGCTCCAGCCGCATCAGCGACTGACCCTCGACCAGGTAGTCGCCGGGTTGAGCAAGCAGCGCGATTACCCTGCCCGCAGCGGGCGCATGCAGCAGGTGCTCCATCTTCATGGCTTCGAGCACGCCGAGCTGCGCACCCGCGGGCAGCACATCGCCCAGCGCGACTTCGAACTGCACCAGCTTCGCGGGCATGGGGGCCCTGACCGTCAGGCCGTCTTCGTCATCCGAAGAACTTGCCGGCGCCGTGTTCCCGGCTTCGGAAGCGGATGCGTTCTTTCTCGGACTCTTCTTCTCGAACGCAACCGCCGAGGCGAGCAGGTCGCCAAGGTGCGCTTCCACGAAGCGGGTGTGCACCGCTTGGCTGGCGAACTCGGGCCGTGCCGCAATGGCGCGCAGCAATGCAAGGTTGGTGGCAATGCCATCGATATGGCATTCGTCCAGCGCGCGAAGCGACCGGCGCAACGCATCGGCGAAGTGCGGCGACGGCGAATGCACGATCAGCTTGGCAAGCAGCGTGTCGTAGTGCGGCGATGGGGCAAGGCCTGCGAAGCCGTGCGTGTCGATGCGCACGCCCGGCCCGGCCGGCAGGTCGAATCGCGCAAGCGTGCCGCCGGATGGCCGAGCGTTGCCGTGCGCATCGAGCGTCTCCGCATTGATGCGCCATTGCACCGCAAAGCCGCGCTGCGGCGCGGTGCGGTCCGCATCAATGCCCAACGCGTTCAGCGGCTGGCCCGCGGCCACCGCGATCTGCAGCTGCACCAGGTCGAGCCCGCTCACGGCCTCGGTCACCGTGTGCTCCACCTGCAGCCGGGGGTTGGCTTCGATGAAGACGAAGGGCAACGTGGCCGATTCGGTATCGACCAGAAACTCGAAGGTACCCAGGCTGCGGTAGTTCACAGCCTTGGCCATGCGCAGCGCCGCATGCGTGACCTGCGCGCGCAGCGAATCGGGCAACGAAGGGCTGGGCGCAATCTCCACCAGCTTCTGGAAGCGCCGCTGCAAGGTGCACTCGCGCTCACCGAGACTTGCCACCGCCTGCCCGTCGCCCAGCACCTGCACTTCGATGTGCCGTGCATTGCGCATCAGGCGCTCCACATACACGCCCTCCACGCCGAATGCGGCCTTGGCCTCGGACATGCAGCGCGCATGCGCCTCGGGCAATTCTTCGGCATGGAGCACGGCGCGCATGCCGCGACCGCCGCCGCCGCCGATGGCCTTGATCATCACGCCCGCACCTTGCGCCTGCTGCTCGGCAAAGAAAGCCTGCGCTTGCGCGAGCGTGACCGCACCGGCGCTGCCCGGCATCACGGGCACGTCGCACTCCGCGGCAAGCGTGCGTGCACGCGCCTTGTCGCCGAACAGCGCCAGCTGCTCGGGCGTCGGTCCGATGAAGACCAGCCCTGCCTCCGCGCAGGCTTGGGCGAAGTCGGCGCGCTCGCTCAGAAAGCCGTACCCGGGGTGCACCGCATCGCAGCCCTGCGCGCGCGCAACAGCGACCAGCGCGCCGATGTCGAGGTATGCCGACGGCCCTGTTGCGTCGAGCGCAACCGCGGCATCGGCCAGCTGCACGTGCAGCGCCGATGCATCGTCGCGCGCATGCACCGCCACGCTGGCAATGCCCAGGTCGCGCAATGCGCGCACCAGGCGCACGGCAATCTCGCCGCGGTTGGCAATCAGTATCTTGGAGAACAAGAGAGAACCTTTCAGGCTTTGTCTTTCAGCAGGCGCCGAAGGACCTTGCCGGCACCCGTGGTCGGCAACGCGTCGATGAAGCTCACGGCGCGCGGCGCCTTGTAGCTCGCCATGTTGTCGCGCGACCAGGCAATGAGCGCATCTGCTTCGAGCACAGCGCCGGGCTTGCGCACGATGAAGGCCTTGACCACCTCGCCCTTCTCCGCGTCCGGCTGGGCGATGACCGCGGCCTGTGCCACGGCGGGGTGCTTGATGAGGATGGTCTCTACCTCTTCGGGGAACACGCTGTAGCCCGAGACCTTGATCATTTCCTTGAAGCGGCCGATGAAGGTGAGGTACCCGTCCGCGTCGAGCTTGCCCATGTCGCCGGTGTGCACCCATTTGCCGCGCAGCGTGGCCGCGGTGGCCTCGGGCTTGTTCCAGTAGCCCTTGAAGCAGCCGGGGCTGGTCAGCACGATCTCTCCGACCTTGCCCGTGGGCAGGTCGGCTTGCGTGTCGGGGTCGACGATGCGAATGGTCACGCCGGGCACCGCAATGCCCTGCGTGCCCCATCGGGGTGAGTGGTGTGGCGTGTAGGTGTCGCAGGTGTGCGTTTCGCTGAGCCCGTAGGCGGCCTCGAACGATGTGCAGTTGGGCGCATGCGAGCGCCACTGCGCCGCCAGCGGCTCGGTAAAGGTAATGCCGAAGCTGGTGACCGGATTGCGCTTCAGGCTCGACAGGTCAAAGCTTGCGATGTCGGGCACCTGCATGCAGGCCACGTTCATCGGCGCAATGCTGTACCACCAACTCACCTTGTAGCGGGCAATCGCCTGCAGCACGGCGTGGGAGTCGAAGCGATGCAGCAGCACCGATGAGGCGCCGCTGAGCACTGGCACGTTCACGCCCATCAGCATGCCGGCGATGTGATAGAGCGGCGCAATGGAAAGCAGCACGTCGCCGCTGCCCACGCCATTGCAATCGGTGGCGGCTCGCGTCTTGAAGAGCGCGTTGCCGTAAGTGAGCATCGCACCCTTCGGCAAGCCGGTGGTGCCCGAGGTGTAGGTCATGAGCGCCACGTCGTCCAGGCCGATGTTCACGGGCTGCGGTGCGGCGCCGCTTCGCATGGCGGAGAGAAAGTCTTCGCAGCCTTCAGGCACGCTGCGAGCGGAACCGCGCTCGGCAAGCAACTCGGCGGGCAGGTCGAGCGTGGGCTCGGTAGGGAGCAAGTCGGCGTAGTGCACCACGAACACATGTTCGAGCGCACTCTCCGGTTGCACCTTGCGCACCACCGGTAAGAGCGGCGCGGCGGCGACGATCACGCGCGCCTTGAGGTCGTTGACCAGATACCCCAGCTCGTGCTCCTTGTTGAGCGGGCTGCTGGGGCAGACGATGGCGCCGATCTTCTGGATGCCGAAGTGCGCCACCAGGTACTGCGGGCAGTTGTTGAGAAAGAGCACCACCGGCTCGCCCTTTTTCACGCCGATGGCTTGCAGCCGCGCTGCGAAGGCGTCGCTCGCAAGGTCGAGTTGCGCCCATGTCATCGCATGGCCGTACCAGACGCATGCCGCGCTGTCGCCGCGCTCGCGCGCATGGGTGCGCAGGTACTCGTGCAGGGGCTGCTGCGGACGGGGTGGAAGCTCGCTCAACACGCGAGCCGTTGCGGTTGTCTCCATGGCGTCACTTTCTCAGGGTTATCGATAGCCGCCTGCACGGGGCCGGCGCTTGCCAATGAGTGCATGGTGCACCAACAATCCTACCCATGGGTATAACTTCGGCGACACGGCACAAACCCTCTGGCAGTGCCGATGCGTCTGCATCCGCCACGGCACAGCCGCACCTGCCCCAGGGCACCGGGCGCCAACGCGCGGCCACGCAAGGCACCGATCTTCAGCGCGAGCGCATCCTGCAGGCGGCCGCGCAGCTCTTTGCGGCGCAGGGCTATGCCAACACCACCATGGCGCAGATCGTTCGCGCGCTGGGTGTGACCAAGCCTTTTGTGTACTACTACTTTCGCGACAAGCAGGAGATCTTCGAAACGCTTTCCTGGCGGCCTGCGGTCGACTGCTTCACCGCGCTCGACTTTGCGGCCAGCGATCCGCGGCGAGCGAGCGAAAAAGTGATCGAAGGCATCGAGCGGCTGATTCGCGCGACCGTTTCGCACCACCCCTGCGCGTTTTTTGCGTACCGCGAGCCGCAGGTGTACCGGCCCGAATACATCGCCGCTCAGAAAAAGCTAGCGCACCACTTCTACGACCTGCTGTGCCCGCTGCTCGAAGAAGCGCGGCGCGATGGCGACCTGGACTTCACCGAAACCAAGATCACCGCGCTGGCCGCCTGCAGCCTGCCGGGTTTCCTCTACAGCTGGTACCGGCCCGACGGCCGCCTTTCGGCCGACGAAGTGGTCGCCGAACTCACGAAGCTGGCAAGCCGCGTGATCGGCCTTCGCGCCAAAGAAGCGCATTGAAGCGAAAGGCGCGCACTGCGCCCTCCGCGGAAGTTTCTTTTCAAACAACATCGGAGACAGACTGACATGAAATCGAGACGCGACCCCATCGCCCTCGCGGTGCTGCTGGCCCTTGCGGGCATGGCACAGGCCCAGCAGCAGACCTACAAGATCGCATACATCGACCCGCTCTCAGGCCCGTTCGCGAACGTGGGCGAGCTCATGCTCACGCACACGCAATACGCCATCGAAGAAATCAACGCCAAGGGCGGCGTGCTCGGCGGCACCAAGCTGCAGCTGCTGCAATTCGACAGCAAGCTTTCGGCGCAAGAGAGCCAGAGCGCATTGCAGGCGGCCATCGACCAGGGTGCCAAGGCCATCGTCACGGGCGGGTCGGGCTCGTCGGTGGTGGCGGCGCTCGTCCAGTCGGTCACACGCTGGAACCAGCGCAATCCGGGCAAGGAGCTGATCGTGCTGAACCATTCGTCGATCGACCCCGAGATGACGGGCAAGACCTGCAGCTTCTGGCACTTTCAGACGGAGGCGAACACGGCGATGAAGATGAAGGCGCTGGCCAACTACATCAAGAAGACGCCGGACGTGAAGAAGGTGTACCTGCTGAACCAGGAATATGCGCACGGCAAGCAATGGGCAAGCTACGGGCGCCAGCTGGTAGGCCTTGCGCGGCCCGATGTGCAGTTCGTCGGCGAAACGCTGCATCCGATCGGCCGGGTGAAAGACTTTTCGCCTTATGTCGCGAACATCAAGCAGAGCGGTGCCGACTCGGTGATTACCGGCAACTGGGGGCAAGATATGACGTTGCTGCTCAAGGCCGCGGGAGACGCGGGCTACGACCTGCGCTATTTCAACCACAGCGCGGGTTCGGTGCCGGGAACGGTGCTGGCGGTGTCGCAGGCCAAGCTGGGGCAGCTGACCTGGGTGGCCGAATGGCATCCGGGCCAGGCGGATACGCCACGCGCCGATGCGCTCGCAAAGGCCTACAAGGCGAAAACGGGCAAGGACTTTCTCGCGCCGCGCATCGACTTCACGCCCCGTCTCTTGGCTGCGGCTATCAACAAGGCCGGCAGCACGGACACTGTGAAGGTGGCGCGTGCGCTCGAGGACCTGAGCTTCGACTCGGTGGTGGGGCCTGTGCGCATGCGCGGCGAGGACCATCAGTTGCTGCTGCCTCAGGTGGTCAACACCATTGCGCCGGTGGATGGCAAGAGCGTGAAGGTGGGTTGGGAAGGGACCAACTACGGGTTCCGGACGGACGCTGTGTATACGGGGAACGAACTGGCTCAGGGGACTGACTGCAAGATGGTTCGGCCCTGACGGTTCGGGTCGAGATTTTCAGGGCGTGTGCAAAGGCCACCGGGTACTCCCCTCCGCGAATGTCCCCCGGGGCTGCGCCCCTCCTCCTTTATTT
>NZ_JBBCBW010000027.1:0-73026 GCF_037204085.1 Variovorax sp. CCNWLW235
CTTGCGCAGCGAAATAAAGGAGGAGGCCGCAGGCCGGGGGACATTCGCGGAGCAAGGTACCCCGTCGGCGGGTGCGCGCCCCGAATGAACCCGAACCCAAAAGCGCCGAACATGAACACAAAGCATCCTCAAACCCTCGCCTTTTCAGCAGCCTTCAGCGCCCGCTTCAGGTCGTCGATCAGGTCGGCCGGATCCTCAAGACCGATGGAAAGCCGGATCGTCCCTTGCGAAATGCCCGCACCCGCCAGCGCCTCGTCGGTCATGCGGAAGTGCGTGGTGCTGGCCGGGTGGATCACCAGGCTGCGGCAATCGCCTACGTTGGCCAGGTGACTGAAGAGCTTGAGCGCTTCGATGAATGCCTTGCCCTGCGCGCGGCTGCCCTTGATGTCGAAACTGAACACCGCGCCGGCACCGCGCGCACCATGGCGCAACAACTTCTGCGCCAGTGCATGGCTCGGGTGCGACTCGATCAGCGGATGGCCCACGCGCGACACGAAGGGGTGGCTCGCGAGAAACTCGACCACCTTTTGCGTGTTGTCGATGTGGCGCTCCATGCGCAGCGGCAGGGTTTCGATGCCCTGCAGGATCAGCCAGGCGGTGTGCGGGCTCATCGAGGCGCCGAAGTCGCGCAGGCCCTCGCGCCGCGCGCGCAGCAGGAATGCACCGACCGTGCTCTCCTCGCTGAAGACCATGTTGTGAAAGCCGTCGTAGGCCTGGGTCAACTCCGCAAATTTGCCCGACTTCTCCCAGTCGAAACTGCCGCCGTCGACCACCACGCCGCCAATCACGGTGCCGTGGCCCGAGAGGAACTTGGTGGCCGAGTGGTAAACGAGGTCGGCGCCCCAGTCGAATGGCTTGATCAGGTAGGGCGAGGTGAGCGTGGAGTCGACCAGCAGCGGCACGCCGGCTTCGTGGGCAATGTCGCTCACCGCCGGAATGTCGAGCACGTCGAGCCCGGGGTTGCCCACGGTTTCGCCGAAGAAGAGCTTGGTTTCGGGGCGCACCGCGGCGCGCCAGCCGTCCAGGTCGCCGGGCTTCACGAAGGTGGTTTCGATGCCGAAGCGCCGCATCGTGTAGTGCAGCAGGTTCTGCGAGCCGCCGTAGAGCGCGGTGCTCGCCACGATGTGCGAGCCCGCGCCCATGAGCGTGGCGATCGAGAGATGCAGCGCGGCCTGCCCGCTGGCGGTGGCAATGGCGCCAATGCCGCCTTCGAGCGCCGAAACGCGCTGCTCGAGCACCGCATTGGTCGGGTTGCTGATGCGCGAGTACACATGGCCCGCGCGCTCGAGGTTGAAGAGCGCCGCCGCATGGTCGCTCGACTCGAAGACGAAAGACGTGGTGAGATGGATCGGCACCGCCCGCGCGCCGGTGGCGGGGTCGGGTGCGGCGCCGGCGTGCAGCGCCAAAGTATCGAATCCGGGGTCGGAGTAGCCGGGCATGAGCACCTTTCTGGGTTCGTTCGCAATGCCCCGTTACGTCTGCTAATCATGCGCGCGCATCATGGGCGTGGGAGTCGGCGCCGATTGTGGGCTATATTCAATTCGGCACCGCCGCCGAGAACGATTTCCGAGAGGAGCACACGATGAAAGTCAGCGACATCCTTCGCGTCAAGGGCAACACGCTCTTCACCATCACGCCTGACGACCTGCTGGCCGAAGCGGTCAAGACCATGGCGGAAAAGGACATCGGCTCCCTGGTGGTCATGGAACACGGCGACCTGGTCGGCATGCTCACCTTCAGGGAAGTGATCGTGGCCCTGGTCGACAACGGCGGCCAGGTGGGCGGCACGCTCGTGCGCAAGGCCATGGACGACGCGCCCGTTACGTGCACCCTCGAAACCGAACTCGACGAAATTCGCCGCATCATGCTGGAGCGCCACGCGCGCTACATGCCTGTGATGGACAAGCGCATGCTGATGGGCGTGATCAGCTTCTACGACGTGGCCAAGGCGGTGGTGGACAGCCAGAACTTCGAGAACAAGATGCTGAAGGCCTACATCCGCGACTGGCCCGAAGAGCAGTAGCCGCGGCGGCGCCGCCCGCGCGGCCCGGCGAGCTTATTCCTTGATATTGGCCGACTGCACGATCTTCTGATTGCGGGCGTATTCGGCCTGCACGAATTGGCCGAATTGCTCCGGCGTGCCGCTGCCGGGCAGGGCGCCTTGCTCGTTGAGCTTGCTGCGCACCTGGTCTTCGGCCAGCACCGCGTTCAACTCCTGGTTGAGGCGCGCCACCACGGCGGGCGGGGTCTTGGCGGGCGCGAAGATGCCGGTCCAGCTCACCATGTCGTAGCCCTTGAGGCCGGGCATCTCGCCGAAGGTGGGCACGTTCGGCAGCGCGGCAAGGCGCTGGCCGCCGGTAATGCCCAGCGCCTTCAGGCGGTTGCCGTTCACATGCGGAATGGCGCTGGTGCTGACCAGCATTGCCAGGTCGACCTGGTTGCCGATCACGTCCGTGGCAATCTGCGCGCCGCCGCGATAGGGCACGTGGGTCACGAAGATGCCGCTGCGCTGCTTCAGGAGCTCCATCGCCAGCTGCAGCACCGTGCCCACGCCCGAAGTGGCGTAGTTGTAGGCACCGGGCTTGGCCTTGGCGAGCTTCACGAAGTCGGCATAGGTCTGGGCTTCCAGGCCGGGGCGGGCCACCAGCACCATCGGCGCTGTGTTGAGCATGCCCACCGGCGCCAGGTCCTTGAGCGGATCGAACTTGAAGGCTGAAGGGTTGACCAGCCGCCCGATGGCGATGGCGCTGTCGGGCCCGACCACCAGCGTGTAGCCGTCGGGCGCCGCGTTCACGGCCTTGGCCACGCCGATGGCGCCGCCCGCGCCGCTCACGTTTTCGATGACGACCGACTGCTTCAGCCGCTCGGCCAGCCGCGTGGCGACGAGGCGGGCGTTGACGTCCACGCTGCCGCCGGCCGTGTAGGGAACGATCAGCGTGATCGGCTTGGCAGCGGGCCATGCGGCCTGGGCGAGTGCCGCGGCAGGCAGCATTGCGCAGAACAGGGTGGCGGCCAGAAGAGTGCGGCGGGGAAGGCGGGCGGATTGGGTCATGGCTTGGCTCATTGCGGATGGGCGGGTTGCGGTTCTTGTACAAGGCGGGCGTGCAGCGCGTCGAACTCCTGGCTCCATTGGGTGCGCCATTCGCGGCGCTGGGTGTCGTCGATCCATGCGCCGTCGAGCCCGTTGTGCATGAAGCCGCGCAAGTCGTCCAACCCGAAGCCGAAGTCGCGCACCATCATCAGCCAGGCCTGCGTGGGCGTCACCTTGTGCAGCGTCGGATCGTCGGTGTTGGGGTGGATGCGCAGGCCCAGGCCCGGCATGCGCCGAATGGGATGGTCGAGCGCCCAGCGCTCCGGCGGCAGGGTGCGCAGGTAGTAGGAATTGGTGGGCACCACGGTAAAGATCACGCCGCGCTCGGCGCACTCGCGTGCGAAGTCAGGTTGGTCGACCACCGTGTAGCCGTGGTCGATGCGGTCGACCTGCAGCGTGTCGAGCGCGGTGCGCACGTTGGTCCAGGGCATGCCGAACTCACCCGCGTGCGCCGTGGCCTTGAGCCCCGCGCGCCGGGCTTCGGCATACGCCTCCGCAAAAAGCTCGGGCGGCCGGTCGACCTCGCGGTAGTCGATGCCGATGCCGATCACCTCGTCGCAGCGGTGCGCCTTGACCCACTCCACCATTTCGACGGCAGCCTCGGGGCTGGCCTCGCGGTCGATGGCGGCGATGAGGCGGCCGATGATGCCGAACTCCTGCTGCGCGTCCTGGATGGCGCGCACGATCGCGCACTGCGCCACCGGATACGGAATGCCGGAGCCGTGCACGGTGCCCGTCGGGTTCCAGAAGAACTCGGCGTAGCGCACGTTGTGCGCCGCGGCGTCCTCCAAATATTCGCGCGTCAGCTGGTACAGGTCGCCCGGGCTGCGAACCAGCTGCGCATCGAGTGCGCGCAGCACGCGCAGCACGCCAACGGGCTTTTCTCCACGCGTATAGAAGCCTTCGATTTCGTCGGCCGCCAGCGGCGAACCGGCGCGATGGTTGAGTTGCTTGAAGGTTTCGTGGCGCACCGTGCCGAACAGGTGGCAATGCAACTCCACCTTGGGCATCGCATGCAGCATGGCTTCCAGCGTGAGGGGCGGCAGATCGGGGCGGGTCATGCCGGGCAGTCTAGGGAGCGGCGCCTCATAAGCAAAATTTTGAATTTCTATAATTTGATTCACTGAATCAATCGCTTACCCAACTCCATGGCCTCTCCGCCGCTCAGGGCGCTCACGCT
Organism: Variovorax sp. CCNWLW235; assembly: GCF_037204085.1. Lineage (NCBI taxonomy): Bacteria > Pseudomonadati > Pseudomonadota > Betaproteobacteria > Burkholderiales > Comamonadaceae > Variovorax > Variovorax sp. CCNWLW235. Next base: position 4,272 of record NZ_JBBCBW010000027.1, read on the forward strand.
GCGCCAGCTTCAGTTCTTCTCGGTGCTGGTGGAAGAAGGGCACTTCGGCCACGCCGCGCGCCGGCTGGCCATTACCCAGCCGGCGCTGAGCAACGCCATCAAGCAGATGGAAAAACTGTTGGGCGCCGAGCTGCTGACCCGTTCCACCCACCGGCTGGAGCTCACGTCGGTGGGCGCCGAGGTGCTGGCGCGCACCGATTTCCTGGTCAATGCGTTCGACGTGGCACTGCGCGACATCGAAAGCACGGTGCAGCGCGGGCGAGCTTTCGTGCGCGTGGGCGTGATTCCGTCGGCCAGCGGGCGCGTCATGGCCGCTGCGGGCGAATTTCTCGAAACCGGACGGCGCGAGGTCGAAATTGCCTGGCGGGACGCGCCCTCGACCGTGTTGCTGGCCGAACTGCGCAGCGGCCAGCTCGACATGGCGGTTGCAGCCATCACGGAGGCACCGGGCGGGCTGGCCTGTGTCGACCTGTTCCGCGACCCGCTGGTGCTGGTGGTGCGGCGTGACCATGCGCTGGCCTCAGCCTCTGACGCGAGCTGGGAGGCCATCGGCAAGGAGCGGCTGGTGCTGTTCGAAAGCGGCAGCATGCCGGCGCTCGGCAACCCGGCCCGTGCGCAGTTCGAGCAGGGGCCCGAGCCCTACCGCGTGAGCTATTCCGAAACGCTGTATGCACTGGTGCGAAGCGGCCAGGCGCTGGGCCTCATGCCGCGGCTCTATACCTCGTCGCTGCGCGACCCGGAGCTGGTGGTGATTCCGCTGTCGAAGCCGCGCATTGAGCGGCGCGTGGTGCTGGCCTACCTGCCGGGGCCGATGCGCAACGTGGCGGCGCAAGAGCTGATTGCGTTTTTGCGTGATCGGCTTCCACAGGCCGGCGAAGCCGCGGTGCGGCGCGTGGCGGCGAAGGGCGCGCGGAGTCGGCGCTGAGATCGAGGCGCTGAAGTCGGCGCTGAGGCCGGGTCGATCTAGTGCAGCTCAGCCGCGGCGTGAATGGTTTCGCGCACGCGCGGATAGATCTGCGCATTCCACTTGCTGCCGCTGAAAACGCCGTAGTGGCCCACGCCGGCCTGCAGGTGGTGCACCTTCAGGTAGGGCCGGATGCCGGTGCACAGGTCTTGCGCCGCCACCGTCTGGCCGACCGCGCAGATGTCGTCGCGCTCGCCTTCGACTGTGAGCAGCGCGGTGCGGCGGATGGCGGCCGGGTTCACCGTGCGGTCGCCCACGGTGAGCACGCCGCGCGGCAGGTCGTAGGTCTGGAATACGCGCTCCACCGTCTCCAGGTAGAACTCGGCCGGCAGGTCGTTCACCGCCAGGTACTCCTCGTAGAAGGCGGCAATGGTGCGCGCCTTATCGATTTCGCCCTCGACCAGGTGCTTGGCCAGGTCTTCGAACTGCTTCTTGTGGCGCTCGGGGTTCATGCTCATGAAGGCCGAAAGCTGGAGAAAGCCCGGGTATACGCGCCGCATCATGCCGGCATGCGGCCACGGCACGTGGCTGATCAGGTTGCGGCGGAACCACTCGATGGGCTTGCTGGTGGCGAGCTTGTTCACACCGGTCGGGTTGATGCGGCAATCGACCGGCCCCGCCATGAGCGTGAGGCTGCGCGGCGTGGCGGGGTTGTCGTCTTCGGCCATGAGGGCGGTGGCGGCCAGTGCGGCCACGCAGGGCTGGCACACGGCCACCATGTGCACGCCCGGGCCGACCGCTTCCAGAAACTGGATGAGCTGCAGCGTGTAGTCGTCCAGGCTGAAGCCGCCATGCCATAGCGGCACGTCGCGCGCGTTGTGCCAGTCGGTCAGGTACACGTCGTGGTCGCGCAGCAGGGTGCGCACGGTTTCGCGCAGCAGCGTGGCAAAGTGGCCCGACAGTGGTGCAACCAGCAGCACGGGCGGGTGCACGGCCTTTGTGTCCTTGCGGAAGTGCAGCAGCGTGCCGAAGGGCGAAACCAGTGTTTTCTCTTCGTGCACGGCGGTTTCCACGCCGTCCACCACAACGCTGTGAATGGCGTAGTCGGGCCGTGAATGGGTGAGCCGCATGCGCGAAAACACCTCGAACTGGGCGGCCATGCGCCGCACCATGGTGCGCTCGGTGCCGTCCTTCCAGAGTGCCTGGCCGAGGTACTGGGCTGCGAGCCGGGAGGGCGAGAGCAGGTCGGCTTGGTTCTGGTAGGCCCGGTACAACATATAAGTAGTACAGGCAAGTTGCGGGCCAAGCGGTGGCACAGGCCTTGCACGGACATGGGGGCCAACCCGGCAGCTAGGCAGACCCGCCAAGGAGACCCACGATGGCCAAACCCGTTCTCACCATCAGCAGCAAGAACTACGGCGCCTGGGCGCTGCGGGGCTGGCTGATGTGCAGGCTGGCCGGGCTGGACTTCAGCGAAAAGATCATTCCGCCCGACGATCCGGCCATGAAGGCCGAGATGCTGCTGCTCTCGTCGTCGATGCTGGTGCCTTCGCTCCAACACGGCAGCGTGAAGGTGTGGGACACGCTGGCCATTGGCGAATACCTGAGCGAAATCAAGCCCAAGGCCGGGCTGCTGCCGGCCGACATCCAGGCCCGCGCGCATTGCCGCGCGATCTGCGGCGAAATGCATTCGGGCTTTGCCTCGATGCGCGGCGCCTTGCCGATGAACATCAAGGCCCGGTTTCCGGGCTTCAAGATCTGGTCGCGCGCGCAGGCCGACATCGACCGCATCGTCGCCATCTGGCGCGAATGCCTGAAGACCTACGGCGGCCCCTTCCTCTTCGGCAAGCAGCCCGGCATGGCCGACGCCATGTACGCGCCGGTGGTCACGCGCTTTCTGAGCTACGACGTGCCGCTGGACTCCGTTTGCGCCTCTTATTGCAAGCGCGTGATGGACTTGCCCGCCATGCAGGAGTGGGTGGCCGCCGCGAAGCAGGAACCCGAGGAAATCGACGAACTGGACGCGGAGTTTTGAGCGTCCGGCCGCCTAGTGCCGGAACATCCGCAGGTCGAGCGCGCTTTCCTCGCCGAGCCACATGGCATGCGCCGTGTGGTCGGCCAGGTCGTCGCCCGTGACGCCGTGCACAAAAATGTCGAGCCCGTTGCGGTTGGCCTCCAGCCATTCGATCACCTGGTCGAACTCGGCTGCGTCGAACGCCAATTGGCAGCTCCAGTGCGGATGCGGCCCGACCAGGCGCTCATGCACCCGGCCGACCACCACCATCAACTCGCGGCCCGCGCGCTCGCACAGCTGCCTTGCCTGTGCGACCGTGTCGGGGCCGAAGTAGACGTGGGCGTGGTATTGCGGATAGAGGTTTTCAGGGCGGCGCGGCATATCGGCTCATTGTGGCCCTAACCTGAAGCGCCCGCTGTAGCGGAACACATCGCCAAACCAACGGTGGCGCAGCACCATCTTCATGGTGAAGCCGTCGGCATCGGCCGGATCGGGCCGCTCCTCGACGTAGGCCGTGCCCAGCAGCAGGCCCAGCGGCAGCGGCAAGCGCAATTTGCCAAGGCGCCAGATGTAGCCTTTGTCGCGGAACACCAGCGCGCCTTCTTCCGCGCTCACGGCCAGGCGCATGCCGATGCCGAAGCGCACGTATTCGACTACCTCGTTGCCGCGCTCTGCCACATGTGCCATGTGCGAACGAAAGTGGAACGGCGCGCGGCCTTCGAAGCGGAAGACGCGGTCCCAGTACAAAAGGGCGTCGTCCGGCCGGCAGCGGTAGTGCACATCGATCGGCACGCCGGTGCCGGTGTAGGGAACCAGCGCCCCGAACAGGCGGCCAAAGGGCATGAGCAGCTTTGCCCAGGGGGCGTGGTGCACTTCGTCCATGGTGCCGCGCACGCACACGTGGGCATTCGAGAACGGCGCCATGGTGTAGTGGCGGCGGATCACCTCGCCCAGCCGCTCCCAGGCAGGGCCGAGCACTTGCTGGAAGACGGGCCGGCTGTCGTTCATGCGGCCGCCGCGGTTGCTTCGCTGCGCACCTTGTAAAAGCGCAGGATGTGCTCGGAAAAATCGCCGAGGAGAAAGTGCGCCACGCGGTCGGCGTACCAGTTGAAGCGCGTGCTTACGCGCCACGAAACGTCGATGCGAAGCTCCGTGCCGCCCTCGCGCGGGGTGAGGGTGTAGGCCGAGTCGCGCAGGTCGAAATAGTGGCCGCCGATGAGTACGTGGTCGTCCAGCGCACCGGCCGGAAAAGAGTCGGGCGAGAAGCGATAGCGCCATTCCACGCGCTGCAGCGGCTGCCAGTCGGTAACGATCTCGTCGAAGTGCACGTTCTTCTGCCATTGCACCTTGCGCACGCGGCCTTCGGGCGTTTGCTCGGTGACGGCTGCCACCGGCATGGGCACGCCGATGCGATACGCCCAAGCGTCGCCCACTTCGGTCGGGCGAATGTCGCGCACATCGTTGAGCTCATGCCACACGCGCTCGGCGGGTGCGGCGATGAAGACCGTGCGCGACGTTTTCGAGATCAGCTCCGGGTTGGGCAACTGCGGCTCGATGGCGCCGAGCAGCAGCGGCAGAACCGCAAAGCTGTAGAGCGCGGGCCTGGGCCAGTTGGTAACGCGGCAGACCAGCCCCATCGCCAACCCGCCGAGACTGCCCATGAAGGCGAACATCGGCACGATCACGATGGCGCAGATCATTCCCTCGATGTAGACCAGCAGCGTACCGACCACGAACAGCGCGGTGGCAACCCAGGGTGCCCAGATGTAGTAGCCCCAGCCGCGCCGCTCGATGCGCTCGGCCATGTAGACCGTGACGGCACCGCACACCGCGGGGGCAAGGTAGATGAAGGAGCCCAGCATGGCCGAGAAGCGTTGGCCCGGCAATCCGCTGAAGGCGATGCGCAGCACGAACGCGGCCGCGGCGCCCACCAGCAGTGGCCAGAACCATGCGAAGGGCATGCGGCGTATTGGCGGCTCCTGCATTTCTGCGGCGCTGGTCGCGGTGGGCGGCAACTCGCGGGGTGCGGCTTCTTCGGGTTCGGTGCTCATGAAGGTTTCTTCTCCTCGTTGTGTTTGCTGTCTTGTTGTTTCGGTGGCGCTTGTTGTCAGCCGCTGCGCCTGGCGGTCACCATGCAGTAGTCGAAGTCGCGCCAGAAAACGCCCAGCACAAGGGCGCAGTAGCTGGCCACGATGTGCTTGCGGCGCCATGGGCTCAGCTTGCCGCGCGCCTTCCAGAGTTCGGCCAGCGCAAAGCGCGTGGCCAGCGCCGGAATGTGCAGTGCGCTGGGCGCGACGCGCCATCGCAGCGACTGCACCTTGACGTCTTCGAAGCCGTTGTCGCGCAGCGCGGCCACAAAGTCTTCTTGCACGGCCAGCGTGGGCACGGCCCAGCTGTCGGCCCACAGGCGGTGCAGCCAGCCGGCGATGCGGCCGGGCTGGCGCCGCAGCAGAAAGCCATCGACCACCGCCAGCCGCGCGCCGGGCTTCAGCAGGCGGGCCGCCTCGCGCACAAAGTCGGCCTTGGCCGTGCCGCTGGCGTAACAGGCGCTTTCCACCGCCCAGGCGCCGTCGGCTTGCGCCGCGGGCAGGCCGGTGCGGGTGTAGTCGGCCTCGATGTGCGCCATGCGATCGGCCACGCCGGCACGGGCGTCGAGCCGGGCGGCGATGCTGTTCTGCACGGCCACGTTGGTAACGGTGACGGCATACAGAGACGGGTCTTCGCTCACCAGCGTACGCGCGGTGGCACCGGCGCCGCAGCCCAGGTCGATCACGCAGCGCCGGGGTCGTGCCGCCTCCTGATTCGAATTGGCAGCATCGGGCTCATCGAGCTCCAATGCGCGGCCGACCGCTCGGTTCATCTCCACGAGCATGCCTTCGCGCCGCAGCGGATTGAGCCCGAGCCGCCAGAAGCCGAAGTGCATGTTGTAGCTGGGGCTCCATGCGCGGTAGTCGTCGGCCACTTCGGTGAAGTAGTCCTGCGTGTCCGCGCGTGTGATGGCCGGGTTGGACAGCGGAGCTTCAGGTGTCTGCGCCGCGCGGAAATCGGGCTGGAAAACATTGGGCACGAAGAGCTCCTTTTTCTTTTCAGATTCGGCAATTGCCGCCCGCACATGAGGCCGACGAGCGCGCGGCCTTTCCGGCGACCAGCGTGACCAGCCAGCGCGGCAACCGGTAGCGGTTGCGCGCAAGCACCGCATAGGCGCGGTCGGCCAGCGGCGCGACGAGCGGCAGGTCGAGCAGGAAGCTGCCGCTCGGCAGCCCGACGGCGTCGCGGCAAGCTCGGATGGCCGGGACACCCGCGAACACCTGCCCAGCGGCATCGACCGCGTGGATTGCCGTCATCAGCGCCTCGCGCGGCGCAGGCCCGGCATTGAAGCCTGGCGGCGAACAATCGACCAGTTGCAGGTGCCCGGCGGCGTCACGCGCTTTCATGCCGTTCATCTCTGCCGTGCAAAGGGCGCATGTGGCGTCGTAGTAGACGGTGAGAGGGTAGGTGACAGCAGGGTGCATGGTTTTTGTTTCGTTATTTCTGTCAAAACAGAAATGAATGGGCAAAAAAAGAGAAGCTCAGATCATTGGCAGGCTGGCGTGATGGGCATCCGGGTCGTCGTCGTTCTTCTTCGGTGCCGCGGGCGCTGCCAGAGGTGCATCGCCGCGAACGAACTTCTGCACGCTGGCCCCCAAGGTCAGCACCTTGTCTAGCGTGCCGGGCGAGAGCCGCAGCATTTCGTCGGCCCAGGTGGCGAGCTTGCTCATCAGGTCCATGGTGGAGCGGATGCGGTCTTGCGCATCGGCGGGCTCCTTCTGGAAGTCGGGGCTCGAGACGATTTCGCGCAACACACGGATGGTGGGATCGAACTCGCGTTCCTTGCGCTCGCGCACTACGGTACGAAACAGCTCCCACACGTCGACGCTGGTTTCGAAGTAGTCGCGGCGGTCGCCGAGGATGTGCGTTACGCGCACCAGGTTCCACGCCTGGAGTTCTTTCAGGCTGTTGCTCACGTTGGAACGGGCCACGCCGAGGGTGTCGGAGAGCTCTTCGGCATGCATGGGCTTGCCATGGGCGAACAGCAGCGCATGAATTTGCGAAACCGTGCGGTTGACACCCCACATGGAGCCCATTTCGCCCCAGTGGAGGACGAACTTGCGTTGGATGTCGGTGAGTTCCATGTTTCGAAGTCTAGGATTTTAGAAATTTCTGTCAATAGAGAAATAAAGATTCGTTTGCGCAAGCCGCCTGATTGGAATACTGTACAAATAAACAGTATTTGACTTGAGAAAAGGAACTGCCATGCCGGCTGCCCGCATTCCCATTCACGCCATCAAGGGCCGCGGCGCGGCCACGCACCTGGCACACCGCTTTTCACGCGACGAGCGCAACGCCTTCGACGACGGCTGGGGCACGCTCGAAGAAGGCGCCGCCGAAGCGGAAGACCTGCCTGCGCTGGCGACCGAGGTGCGCTTCGAAGACGTGAAGTCGGTGCTCAACGAAAACGAGTCGCCCGACGTGTCGTTCGACCGTTCCCTCAACCCGTATCGCGGCTGCGAGCACGGCTGCATCTATTGCTTTGCGCGGCCCACCCACAGCTACCTCAATCTCTCGCCGGGGCTCGACTTCGAAACCAAGCTCATTGCCAAGCGCAACATCGTCGAGGTGCTGCGCGCCGAGCTCGGCCGCAAGGGCTACCGGCCCAGCCACATCGCAATCGGCACCGCCACCGATTGCTACCAGCCCATCGAGCGCGAGCTGCGGCTCACCCGTTCGATCATCGAGCTGCTGCAAGAAACACGGCACCCCTTTGCGCTGGTCACCAAGTCGAGCGCGGTCGAGCGCGACCTCGACCTGATCGCGCCCATGGCCGCCCAGCAATTGGCCGCGGTGTACGTGACAGTGACCACGCTCGACGGCGAACTGGCCCGCAAGCTCGAGCCGCGCGCGGCCGCGCCGCATCGGCGACTGCGCACCATTCGCACCCTGGCCGAGGCGGGCGTGCCGGTGGGCGTGAGCGTGGCGCCGCAGATTCCGTTCGTCAACGAAGACATGGAGCAGGTGCTCGAAGCGGCCTGGGAGGCCGGTGCGCGCAGCGCCTTCTACACGGTGATACGGTTGCCGTGGGAGGTGGCGCCGCTCTTCAAGGAATGGCTGGCGCTGCACTACCCACAGCGCGCCGACCGCATCATGGCGCGCATCCACGAAATGCGCGGCGGCAAGGACTACGACGCCGACTTTGCGACGCGCATGAAGGGCACCGGCCTCTGGGCCGACCTGATCCGCCAGCGCTTCGAGAAGGCGGCAAACCGCATCGGCTTCAACCGGGAGCGCATTCCGCTCGACCTGGGCGCCTTTCGGCCGCCCGGTGCGGCGGGGCAGGGCAGTCTTTTCTGAGGGCTGTTCCCGTGCGGCCTGCAGCCGGGCATCGCATCAAATCCGCTTCAAAATAAGCGGTAGATTCAACCCACCGGCGGCAGCGGCCGTCCGGCCTTGGCTGCAAAGGTACGCATGAACGGGATATGGATGGTGGTGATGGGAGTTTCAGGCTGCGGCAAATCGAGCCTGGGGGCGGCGCTTGCCACCGCCTTTGCGCTGCCGCTGATCGAAGGGGACGACCACCACCCTGCGTCGAACGTCGAAAAAATGCGCCAGGGCATCCCCTTGACCGATGCCGACCGCGCCGGCTGGCTTGCCACGCTGGGTCGCGCGCTTGCCGACAAGCCCCAGGGTGCGGTGCTGACATGTTCGGCGCTCAAACGCGCCTACCGCGAGCAGTTGCGTGCGGCCGTGCCGGACCTGCGGTTCGTGTTCATGTCCATCGAACGCGACGAGGCCGAGCGGCGCGTGGCCGCGCGTGCGGGTGCGGGCGAGCACATGTTTCCGGCCAGCCTGGTGGCCAACCAGTTCGCGACGCTCGAATCGCCGGTGGGCGAGGCCGGCGTGGTGGCAGTCGATGCCACCGCGCCGCTGCCGGAACTGGTCGCGCAGGTCAAACGTGAAATCCCGGAAGCTGCGCGCCGCTAGAGCGCAAGCACCGGGCTGTCTGCGCCGGCCCTTAGATCACTTCAGGCCAGTTGGTATGGAAGAACTCGCCCGCGGGCTTGTCGACCCGCTCATACGTGTGCGCGCCGAAGAAGTCGCGCTGCGCCTGCAGCAGGTTTGCCGATAGCCGCTCGGTGCGGTAGCTGTCGTAGTAGGCGAGCGATGCGCTGAACGCCGGCACCGGAATGCCGTTGCTCACCGCCAGCGCCACCACTTCGCGCCAGTTCTGCTGTGTGCGGTTGAGCAGGTCCTTGAAGAACGGGTCGAGCATCAGGTTGCCCAGCGCGGGATCGGTGCGGTAGGCATCGGTGATGCGGTTCAGGAAGCGCGCGCGAATGATGCAGCCGCCGCGCCATATCGCAGCGATGCGGCCGAGGTCGAGCTTCCACTCCTTCTTTTCGCCCATGGTCTTGACGAGGTCGAAGCCTTGCGTATAGCTGATGACCTTCGAGGCATAGAGCGCATCGTGCACCTTGGCCACCAGCGCCTTCTTCCCCATCGAAAGCTCGGCCTTCGGCCCCTGCAGCAGCTTGCTTGCGGCCACGCGCTGCTTCTTTTGCGACGACAGCACCCGCGCTTCGACAGCCGCGTTGATGGTGCTGATGACCACCGCGTTTTCGGCCGCGTTGATGAGCGTCCACTGGCCGGTGCCCTTCTGGCCTGCCTTGTCGAGAATGACATCGACGATCGGCTTGCCGGTTTCCGGGTCTTTCTGCTCGAGCGCCTTGGCGGTGATCTGGATCAGGTAGCTCTGCAGCTCGCCGTCGTTCCATTCATTGAAGACCGCGGCCATTTCGTCGGTGGTGAAACCCGCGGCCTTGAACAGGCTGTAGGCCTCGCAGATGAGCTGCATGTCTCCATATTCGATGCCGTTGTGCACCATCTTCACGTAGTGGCCCGCGCCACCGGGGCCGATGTGAATCACGCAAGGCTCGCCATCGACCTTGGCTGCAATGCTCTCGAAGATCGGCTTCATCACCTCCCACGTGGAAAGCGGCCCGCCCGGCATGATCGAAGGGCCCTTGCGCGCGCCTTCCTCGCCGCCCGATACGCCCGCGCCGATGAAGCGCAAGCCCTTGGCCGAGAGGTACGCATCGCGGCGCTCGGTGTCGGTATAGAGGCTGTTGCCGCCGTCGATGACGATATCGTCCTTGTCGAGCAGCGGAATCAGCTGCTCGATGACCTGGTCGACCGGCGCACCCGCCTTCACCATGATCTGGATCTTGCGCGGCTTGGCGAGGCTCTGAACGAACTCATCGAGCGTCTTTGCGCCGACCAGCTTCTTGCCGGGGTTCGCGGCAATGAAGGCCTCGGTGGTGGCTTCGGTGCGGTTGTACACGCTGACCTGGAAGCCGCGGCTTTCCACGTTCAGCACCAGGTTCTGGCCCATCACGGCCAGGCCGATCAAACCGAAATCGCTTTTGTTGCTCATGGCCCTTCTTTCCTGTGCGATAGATGTGACCGGCATTGTGCCGGGCGTGCCGCGGGGCTGCCTTCCGGCCCGGCAATACCCGCTTGGCAAGCACCCAGGGCTTGGGTATGTTGGCGCGATGAACAGAAACGCCTCCGCCGCAATCCAGACGTGGTCCACCGATGATGTGCCGGCGCCGCAGCGGCTCGATTACTGGATCGGCGCGGTGTGCGAGGGCTTTCTGGAAATGGACGTGACCAGTTCCGTGGCTGGCGGCTTCAATGCCACGCTCGAGTCCGCGCCGCTCGGCTGTATTGGCGTGAACCGGGTCCGGGGCACCGCGCAAGACGTGTACCGCACGCGCAGGGCCATCGCCCATAGCCGCAGCAATTATTACTACCTGCTGTGCAAGACGGATTCGCCCTGGGTCGCAGTGCAGGACGACCGCTCGGCGCGCATGCTGCCGGGCGACGTGGTGCTGGTCGACTCGCGGCTGTGCTACGAATTTCACTTTCTGCGGTGTGCCGATACGGTTTCGCTCGAACTGCCGACTGCGTGGGTCGAGGCGTGGCTGCCCGACGCAGGCGACCAGGTGGCGCGGCGCATCGACGCGCAATCGGGATGGGGCGGTGTGCTGAGCGGTTTTGTCCAGCAGCTTTCGCCGCAGATCGCGTTGCAGCCACCGATGCCGACGGCGTTGCTTTCCGATCATCTCGGCGGCTTGCTCTCGCTCGCGGCCGGAACCCACGGGACCGCTTCGCCCGGCGAAGGCGGCCGTGCCGAGCTGCGCCGCCGCGTGCTCGACGCCACGCGCGAACGCCATGCCGAGCCGGGACTGACTGCCGCAAGTGTGGCCCGCGGGCTGGGCATTTCGGAGCGCAGCTTGCATCGCAGCCTGAGCGACGGAGCGACCACCTTCGCAGCCGCTTTGACCGGCTTTCGCATGCAGGTTGCGCGGCGCATGCTGGGCGATGCACGTTTCGACCGCCTGGACATTGCAGAAATCGGGTTTCGCATCGGATTTACCGACGCATCGCACTTCGCTCGCCAGTGTCGCCGGCATTTCGGCGCCACCCCAGGCACTTTGCGCCGCCAGCGCTGAGGCAAGGCCAAGGCACAGCCGGGCAGGCGCCTGGCATCAATCGGCTATCCGCCTGGCAGCCAGCGGCCATTTGCACCCATTGGTATTGCCTAGAGTCGTCTCTCCATTCAACGACCAAGGAGACACGCATGTCCGACACCTATGTTCTCGTGCACGGCGCATGGCACACCGGCGGCGAGATGGAAGCCGTGGCCGCCAGCTTGCGCGAGGCCGGCCACGTGGTGCATTGCCCGACGCTGGCGGGCAACCGCGCCGGCGACGACCGCTCGCGCACCGGCCTTGTCGATGCGGTCGACTCGGCCGTTCGCTTCATCGAGGAGAAAGACCTGACCGAGGTTCGCCTCGTGGGCCACAGCTATGGCGGCATGGTGATTTCGGGCGTGGCGGACCGCATCGCGCAGCGGCTGAAGCGGCTGGTGTACGTCAACGCTTTCGTGCCGCTCGATGGCGAGTCGCTCAACGACATGGTGCCGCCGCATTACGTCGCGATGTTCGACGCCATTGCCGAAGCCAACGACAACGCGGTGACCCTGCCGTTCGAAGTCTGGCGCGAGGCCTTCATCAACGATGCCGATCTGGCATTGGCGCAGGCGAGCTACGAGCGGCTGAATCCGCATCCCTACCGCACCTTCACCGACAAGATCCGGTTGCGCGAGCCGCTGGCGGCACTGCAGCTGGGCAAGTCTTACGTCAATTGCCTGCAGGACACGGCCCTGCCGCACAGCTTGCCATGGCACCCGCGGCTGTCGGAGCGGCTCGGGCTCTTCAGGCTGGTGGAATGCCCCGGCAGCCACGAGATGTTCTTCTCGAACCCGAAGCGGCTGGCGCAAGCGATCCTGGAGGCGGGGCGGGACTAAGACCCGGGCCGCTCAGCCGCCGAAGAGCGCATCGAACACGCGGATCGAGGCATACGCATCGTTGGCCGCGTAGCGAATCTGCGCTTCGGTCAACTGCTTGTTGGCCCAGTTCGACGTGGTTGCCTTGCGCGACTTGACGAAGCGCCGGTTGAACACCAGCGCCACGGCCGTCTTCACACCCACCGACTTGCGGTAGCCCCGGCGGCGAAACTCGGTGTCGATGTCGAACACCGCCTTCGGCTCGATATTGAGGCGGTTGCGTATGAGCGTGAGGTCGCTCGAAAGCCCGAAGCCGACCTTCCTGAGTTCGGTCGAGGCGAGCAGCGCCGCGACGACCGGGTTGCATTCGGTGTGGTGCAGCTGGAACAGCCAGGCCTTCTCGCGCGTGGAAAACTGCACAACGTGCGGGCCGCCCGACACTTCGTTCTTGGCGAAGGTGGGCTTCGATTCGGTGTCGAAGCCTGCAACGCCGGCGGCCAGCAGTGCGGCGGCGGCGTGCTCGGCGTCTTGCAGCGTGGTGACGACGACGATGTCCTGCAGGCCCAAGCCCTCGAAGGCCTCCAAAAGGGCGATCTGCTCGCGTTCGGGAAGAGGCGGCAATGCGGCGATGTCGCCGCTCACGAGGAGGCTGCTTTCTTTTTCTTCACTGGGGCTTTCTTTGCTGGTGTTTTCTTGGCGGCCGTCTTGCCGGCGGTGGTCTTTTTCTGCTTTGGCGGCTGGCCCGAACGCAAGGCCGCTTCGTAGGCGCGGCGACCCCACAGCGCGGCTTCGTGTCGGTCTTCGAAGAGATCGGCAGGCGCCTGCCGGTACGACATCGGCATGGTCTTGCCGTTGCGCTCGTAGGTAAAGGGCGGCAGGTTCAGCTTGTCGAAATGTTCGGCGCTGTCGGCATCGGACTTCAGGTAGAGCGTGTCCTTCAGGACGATCGCGATCATGCGTTGCTCGTGAAAGATGCCGTGGCCGCCGAACATGCGGCGAGTCTGGATGCGGCCGAAGCGCTCGAAAATCTCATGCAGGCTTTCTACGAATTCACTCATCGCGCAAGCCGCTCATGACGTGATCTCGATCCGGTTGCCGTCCGGGTCGAGCACCACGCTTTCGTAGTAGCCATCGCCGGTGCGGCGCGGGCCATCGAGCAGCGGGTAGCCGTCGGCCTTCAGGCGCTGCGTGAGCTCGTCCACCGCCGCATCGGAACCCACGCTGATGGCCAGGTGCGTCCAGCCCATGCGCTGCGCGCCGGGTTCGGCGGGCACGGGCGAAAGGGTGCTGGTGGTCATGGCTTCGATGCGGGCGCCATCACCCAGGCTCAGGAAGCAGGAGGCAAAACCCTTGGCCGGGTTGACATAGCCGGCGCCAGCCGTGGCGCCGAAGTAGTCGACGTAGAAGCGCTTGCAGCGTTCGAGATCGGTGGTCCAGAGAGCAATGTGATCGATGCGCATGGAAAGACAAGACGAAGGAGAAGGACGCTCAGCCGATACGCCGCGGCTGCCGTGTCGTGCCCTGCGGAAACCAATGGTAGGCGACCCGTTCGCGTCCGCTGGTGGGATGCCGGTCGACCGCGCCGCGCACGAGGCCGTAGCGCTCGTAGAAGCGCTGCGCCGCGGTGTTGTTGATGGCGACGTGAAGCTTCCAGCCGAGCGGCATGCGCACGCTGGCTTCGTCGAGCAGCGCCTGCCCCAGGCCCTGGTTGCGCAGATGCGGTTCGACGAACAGCTGGGCCACGTATTCGCGCCGGGCAAGCAGCACCATGAAGGCAAGCACCTGGCCTTCGCGCTCGGCCAGCACCACGTCGGCCGGCGGTACGAATTCTGTTTGCACGCGCCGCAGCCAGTGCGTGATCGGCTCGATGACGGTGGCCCTGCGGTTGGCCGCTATCCAGGCCCGGCGCCAGATGCCGGCCAGCACCAGGCTCTCTTCGGGGGCGCCGTCGCGAGAGCGCAATTGGAACGCGGGAATCTGTGCTGCAGACATGCGACTCATGATACGGCGCCCGTGTGCCGCGGTCGATACGAGTGGCCGATCAGCCACGCAAGGTTTGAGCGTGGTGAGCGAGGTGGTCCGCCATGAAGGTCTGGATGAAGTAGTAGCCGTGGTCGTAGCCCGCGTGTCGGCGCAGCGTGAGCGGCTGGCCCGCGGCAAAGCAGGCGGCTTCGAGGGCTTCCGGATACAGCTGCTCGGCAAGGAATTTGTCGGCCAGTCCCTGGTCGATCAATATGCCCTGCGGATACGGCGCGGCGGTTTGCGATTTCATGAGCGCGCTGGCGTCGTGCGCAAGCCATTGCGCGCGGTCGCCACCGGGCTCTCCCAGGTAGCCGCTGAACGCCTTTTCGCCCCACGGGCACTGCGAGGGCGCGCAGATGGGCGCAAATGCCGACAGCGACTTGAAGCGCCCCGGATGCCGCATTGCGAGCGTGAGCGCGCCGTGGCCGCCCATCGAATGGCCGAAGATGCCAAGGCGCTGGTCGTCGACCGCGAAGTGCTTTGCCACGAAGGGCAGCAGTTCATGCACGATCCAGCTTTCCATGCGCCAGTGGGCGGACCACGGGGCCTCGGTGGCGTCGAGGTAGAAGCCCGCGCCAATGCCGAAATCCCAGTTGGCGGTGGCGCCGGGAAGGCCTTCCACGGTGCTTCCGCGCGGGCTGGTGTCGGGCGCGATCAACGCCAAGCCCAGGCTGGCGGCCATGCGCTGCGCGCCGGCCTTCACAGCAAAGGTTTCTTCGTTGCAGGTCAGCCCTGCAAGGTAGAGCAGGGCCGGCACGCGTTCGTGGGCGGCTTGCGGCGGCAGGTAGACCGAGAAGCGCATCGGCAAGCCGATCTCGTGCGAGGCATGCTCGTGAAAGCTTTGCACGCCGCCGAAGACGTGGTGCTCGGAAAGGGTCTTGAAAATGTCGGTCATCGGGAGTTGTTGTTGGGCACTAGCGCGGGCACGAGTTCGAGCACGGCGTCGGCAAAGATGCGCGGCGCCTCTTGCGGCATGTTGTGGCCCACGCCGGGCACCAGCCGGTGCGAGCGCGGTCCGCTGAAGCGGTGCGCGTGAGCAGAGGCTTCGGCGGGCGGACGAACGCCATCGTCCAGGCCGTCGAAGGTGATGGTGGGTACCGATATCGCAGGCTGCGCGGCCAGGCGGCGTTCGATGTCGGCGTAGGCCGGGTCGCCCGCCACCAGCCCGAAGCGGTGTCGGTATGAATGAATCACCACGTCGACGAAGTCAGGGTGGTCGAACGCCGCCGCGCTGCGCTCGAAGGTGGCGTCGCCGAACTTCCACGTCGGCGACCAGAGCTGCCACAGCAGGCGGGTGAGCGCCTTGCGGTCCTTCGCCAGCCCGGCGCGGCCGCGCTCGCTGTGAAAGTAGTACTGGTACCAGAGGCTGTGCTCGTTCGCGGGCGTGTCGGGCTCCATCGCCTTGGCGATGTCCTGGATGTTATAGCTGTTGAACGAGACCAGCCCCGCGCAGCGCTCGGGCCAGAGTGCCGCCACCACGCACGCGGCGCGGCCGCCCCAGTCGTAGCCGGCAAGCACCGCGCGCTGGATACCGAGTGCGTCGAGCAGCGCAAGCAGGTCGGCCCCTAGCGCCGCCTGTTCGCCGGAGCGCGGCGTGGCATCGCTCAGGAAGCGCGTGCCGCCGTAGCCGCGCAGATACGGAACGATGACGCGGCAACCCTTGTCGGCGAGCATCGGCGCCACTTCGGCGTAGGTATAAATGTCGTACGGAAAGCCGTGCATCAGCAGCACGGGCGGGCCGTCGGCAGGCCCGGCCTCGTAGCAGGCGATTTCGAGAACGCCCGCCTCGATTTTGCGCAAGGGCTCCATGCGGTTCATGGCGGGCGTTCTCCTCCAGAGGCTAGTAAAGCACCACGCCGCGGATCGACTCGCCGCGCTTCATCAGGTCGAAGCCCTTGTTGATGTCTTCGAGCGGCATGGTGTGGGTGATCAGGTCGTCGATGTTGATCTTGCCTTCCATGTACCAGTCGACGATCTTCGGCACGTCGGTGCGGCCGCGCGCGCCACCGAAGGCCGAGCCTTCCCACTTGCGGCCGGTGACCAGCTGGAACGGCCGCGTGCTGATTTCCGCACCCGCCTCGGCCACGCCGATGATGATGCTGCGGCCCCAGCCCTTGTGCGTGCATTCGAGCGCCTGGCGCATCACCTTGGTGTTGCCGATGCACTCGAAGCTGTAGTCGGCGCCGCCGTCGGTCAGCTGCACGATGGCATCGACCACGTTCTCGGTGTCTTTCGGGTTGATGAAATGCGTCATGCCGAACTTGCGCGCCATGGCTTCGCGCTCGGGGTTCAGGTCGACGCCGATGATCTTGTCGGCACCCACCATCTTCGCGCCCTGGATCACGTTCAGGCCGATGCCGCCGAGGCCGAACACCACCACATTGGCGCCGGCTTCCACCTTGGCCGTGAAGATCACCGCGCCGATGCCGGTGGTCACGCCGCAGCCGATGTAGCAGACCTTGTCGAACGGGGCGTCTTCGCGGATCTTGGCCAGCGAGATCTCGGGCGCGACCGTGTAGTTGCTGAAGGTCGACGTGCCCATGTAGTGAAAGATCGGCTTGCCGTCGAGGCTGAAGCGCGAGGTCGCATCGGGCATGAGACCCTTGCCCTGCGTGCCGCGGATCAACTGGCAGAGGTTGGTCTTGCGCGACAGGCAGAACTTGCACTGGCGGCACTCGGGCGTGTAGAGCGGAATGACGTGGTCGCCCTTTTTCAGCGTGGTGACGCCGGGGCCCACGTCGACCACGATGCCCGCGCCTTCATGGCCGAGGATGGCCGGGAAGATGCCTTCCGGGTCGGCGCCGGAGAGCGTGTAGTAGTCGGTGTGGCAGATGCCGGTGGCCTTGATCTCGACCAGCACCTCGCCGAATTTCGGGCCCTCGAGGTCGACGGTTTCGATGGTGAGGGGGTCTCCGGATTTCCAGGCGACGGCAGCTTTTGTTTTCATGGCTTGAGGGCAAAAAGGAGAAGAGGGACAAGGATACCCAGACCGGCGCTCAGGCCGGGCCGGCAGCAAAGATACCCGACATTCCGATGAAGCCGGGCAGATGGCGAAAGTCCCACACCCAGCTTCGCAGCGCGGGGTATTCGTCCAGGGGAATGCCGCCTTCGCCGGCCAGCGCCACATAGGGAAAGCAGGCCAGGTCGGCCACCGTGGCGTGTTGCCCGACCAGCCATTGCCGGCCTTCGCAGGCGCGTTCGGCCAGGTGGTCGTCGAGTAAACGAAAGGCCGCATGCGCGCCGCGCCGGCAGGCGTCGATGTCGAGATTTTCGTAGCCGAATGCATCGTGCAGCCGGGCCGCCGACGCGGTGCGGGTGATTTCGTCGGCGGTGGTGAACCACATCGCAACCTGGCCGCGCAGCTGCGGCTCGGCCGGATACCAGCGGCCCTGCGGGTCGTATTTGCTCGCAAGATAGACGAGGATGGCTTGGGCGTCGCGCAGCACGAAGCCGTTGTCGTCGATCACCGGGATCTGCCCGAGCGGATTGACCTGCGCCAGAAACGCAGCCGACTTGTGCTCGCGGCCGGGGTGAAAGTCGACCGGCACGCTCTGGTAGTTGACGCCCAGCCAGGCCAGCATTTGCCGCACCTTGAAGCAGTTGCCAGAAAGGGCGTAGTCGTAGAGCTTGATCATGCGGCTTGCCTCACGCCGAAGCGCATGCCGCGCTCGCGCAGCCAGCGCCGGTAGGTGACGGAGGTCGTGTCGCCGCGCGTCGGTGTTTCAGCGCGGCCTTCGAGCGGCATGCGCTTGAAGGCGTGGTTCTCGAGAATCGGCTTGTCCTGCCCGAAGATCGTTTGCTGGAACGCGATGAGCTCGGCGTCCGTCGAGGTGTCGTCGTAGCAGGCGAGCAGCGTATGGGCGATCACGCGCTCGTCGTCGATCGGCTGCAGGAACAACGCGATGGCATCGAGCTCGCCGGCGCGATGGCTCGATTTGTAGAGCATGGCCGTGAGCGGCTGCATGACGCGGTATTTGTACGTTACCTCGGCGCCGCTGTCGTGGGCGGCCGAGGCGCGGGGTTGCCAGAAGCGGCAATCGGTGGCCCAGATTTCCTGGGTGGCCGGGTCGACTTGCACCTGGTACTTTGCCACTTCGGTGTGCGGCACCTTGCCCAGGAAACCGGCGTGCACGAAGGGGAAGTGCGCCATGTCCAGGAAGTTCTCGATCACGCGCAGCCCCGATACGGCCACGCCGATGCTGCCGCAGTCGACCATGCGGCGCCCAGCTTCGCCATATTCAGGAAAGTCGAACAGGGGCCGCGTCGGCTTGCCGCTCGGGCAGACCCAGAGGTAGCCGTAGCGCGACTGGATGGCCAGCGTTTGGGTGCCGGTGCCGAGCCGGCACTGCGGCGCACTGGCTGCATCGCTCCACATGTGCAGTGTTTCGCCGAGCAGGCGAGTGGTGCGGGGCTGTGCATCGGAGCTGCCAGCGAGCGCAGCCGAAGGGCCGACGACCAGCCAGTCGTCGAGCATGTTGGGGTCGTCTGTGATTAAGGGCATGGTTCTCTTCAGGCTGCCTTCTGCGGCCGGCGACTTTCTTCTTCTTCTTCTTCTTCGATCTGGCTGCGCAGGCTGCGTGCGGCGATGTGCAGTGTCTTCATGGCGGCGGTGTCGGGCGCAGCATCTGTCCAGAGGTGAATGAAGGCCAGCTGTGGTTGCGCATCGAGTACCACGGCCACTGTGCTGGACTGGCCGAGCGGACCGCGCCATGCCGCCGCTGTCGTACTTGCCCTGAAGCCGCGCCGGGCGAGTGCATCGCGCACACCCGCCGCGTCGGAGCGCACGGCGAGCGTGCGGCAGAACGACCAACCGGCAGGCACGATGTCGCCCGTCGGCGGGGCCTTCGCGGTCTCGCGAGCAAGGTTCACCCACAGCATGCCTGCCGCGTCGGCGGCGCTGAACACCCTCGCGCACAGGTTGCTTGGCGGCGGCATATCGGGATGCGCGGGGATGCGCGTGCACTGCCCGCTTCCGGCGGCGTATTGCCAGCCGTGGTACGCACAGGAGAGGCGGTTTTCCACCACCTGGCCGAGCGTGAAGCGCACGCTGCGGTGAGGGCAGCGGTTCTCCCATGCCTGCGGTGCACCGTCGGCCGAACGCCAGAGCGCCAGCTCTTGCCCGAGCGCAAAGCCCGCGACGATGTTGGCGCTGGGGCGCACATCGGCCGAACGGGCGACCGGGTGCCAGGCTGAAATGCTGTCTGCGCTCATCATGATGCGCGCTACCTTAGCGCAAGTCCTGGGCGGGGCGCGCACTCATAATGGCGGCATCGCCAGACGCCACTCATCATGAAGAAAATACTCGTCCTCAACGGCCCCAACCTCAACCTGCTTGGCACGCGCGAGCCCGAGCAATACGGACGCGACACGCTGGCCGACGTCGAACGACTGTGCAAGGAGGCGGGCGCCGCGCACGGCGTGGAAATCGAGTGCCGCCAGTCGAACCACGAGGGCGTGCTGATCGACTGGATCCATGAGGCCGGCCGCGAGGTGGCCGCGGGCAACATGCTAGGCGTGGTGATGAACCCCGGCGCCTACACCCACACGTCGATTGCGCTGCACGACGCCATCAAGGGCGCGAGCGTGCCGTTGATCGAACTGCACATCTCGAACGTGCACGCGCGCGAGGAGTTTCGCCACCGCTCGTACATTTCGCCGGCGGCGCGCGGCATCATCGTCGGCCTGGGCGTAAAGGGCTACGCACTGGCCATTGCGGCCCTGGTGCCCTGAGCCGTTCAGGCCCTTCCGATCAGTCGGCCTGCCTTGGAGCCGCGGCCTTCCAGCTGCGGCTGATGTGGCCCTGGGAGTCGACGCTCTCCAGGTGAACGTCGAAGCCCCACAGCCGGGCGACGTGCTTCAGCACTTCTTCCGCATCGTCGTGCAGCGGCAGGTTGTTGCGCTGCGTGTGGCGCAGCGTCAGGGCGCGGTCGCCGCGCATGTTGACGTTCCACACCTGGATGTCGGGCTCCCTGCTGCTGATGTCGTACTGGCGTGACAGCGATTCGCGCAGCGCGTGATAGCCGCTGTCGTCGTGAATGGCGGACACCTCGAGCTCGGGCTCGCTCTGGTGATCGCGGATCGCGAACAGCCTGAAATCACGCATCGTCTTCGGGCTCAGGAACTGGCCGATGAAGCTCTCGTCCTTGAAGTTGCGCATTGCATAGTCGAGCGTCTTGACCCAGTCGGTGCCTGCAAAGTCCGGGAACCAGCGCTTGTCTTCCTCGTTCGGCTTTTCGCAGATGCGCCGCAGTTCGGTGAACATGGCAAAACCCAGCGCGTAGGGGTTGATGCCGCTGTAGGCGCGGTGCCCCACGGGCGGCTGGAAGATCACACCCGTGTGCGAACTGAGCCATTCCATCATGAAACCGTCGGCGAGCTGGCCGCGGTCGTACATGGTGTTGAGCAGCGTGTAGTGCCAGAAGGTGGCCCAGCCTTCGTTCATGACCTGCGTCTGGCGCTGCGGATAGAAATACTGCGCGATCTTGCGCACGATGCGCACCACCTCGCGCTGCCAGGGTTCGAGGAGCGCCGCGTTCTTTTCGATGAAGTAGAGCAGGTTCTCCTGCGGCTCCGAAGGAAAGCGGCGGGACGAGTCGGATTCCGCGGCGTGTTCGCTCTTGCGCGGCAGGGTGCGCCACAGATCGTTCACCTGCTGCTGCATGTGGCGCTCGCGTTCAGCACGCTGCATGCCCTCTTGCGCGAGCGACCGCTTTTGTGGACGGCGATAGCGGTCCACGCCGTAGTTCATCAGCGCGTGGCAGGAGTCGAGCAGCTGTTCCACCGCATCGAGGCCATGGCGCTCTTCGCATTCGGCGATGTAGTGCCGCGCGTACACGAGGTAGTCGATGATCGACGACGCATCGGTCCACATCCGGAACAGGTAGTTGCCCTTGAAGAAGCTGTTGTGGCCGTACGCCGCATGCGCAATCACCAGGGCCTGCATGGCCATGGTGTTTTCTTCCATCAGGTAGGCAATGCAGGGGTCGGAGTTGATGACGATCTCGTAGGCCAGCCCCATGTGGCCGCGGCGGTAGTTCTTTTCGGTGGCGATGAACTGTTTGCCGTACGACCAGTGGCGATAGATCATGGGCATGCCGACGCTGGCGTAGGCATCCATCATCTGCTCGGCGGTGATCACCTCGAGCTGGTTGGGGTACACGTCCAGTCCGAAGCCCTTGGCCGTTTTTGCGATTTCGGTGTGGTAGGTCTCGATGAGGTCGAAGGTCCAGTCCGACGGGCTGGGCAGGCGCTCCAGGCGACCGGTGGGGTTCATGCGCTCGAGGGGAGGGTGGTCGGAAGTCATGCGGGCACCCCTTCCTTCTTGAAGAGGTCGCGGAACACGGGGTAGATGTCGCTGGCGTCCGATACCTTGCGCATCGCGAAGTTGGGCTGCAGGCCCTCCAGCTGCGCATATTCCTGCCACAGGTTCTGCTCGGTCTCGGCCACCTGCACGTAGGCGTAGTAGCGCACCACCGGAAGGATGTTTTCGACCAGCAGCTCGCGGCAGCGCCCGCTGTCCTGGTGCCAGTTGTCGCCGTCGCTTGCCTGCGCGCCGTACACGTTCCATTCGCCGCTCGGGTAGCGGGCCTTGATGATCTCGTCCATCAGCACCAGCGCGCTCGACACCACCGTGCCGCCGGTTTCGGTGGCGTGGAAGAATTCTTCCTCGTTTACTTCCTGCGCCTGCGTATGGTGGCGCAGGAACACGAGGTCGATGCGTTCATAGTGCCGCGTAAGAAACAGATAGAGCAGCATGAAGAAGCGCTTGGCCATGTCCTTGCGCGCTTCGTCCATGGAGCCCGAAACGTCCATCAGGCAGAACATCACAGCCTTGGCGCTGGGCACCGGGGTCTTCACGCGGTTGCGGTAGCGCAGGTCGATCGGGTCGATGTAGGGCACGTGCCGTGCGGTTCTGCGCAGCTCTTCAATGTGCTCTTCAGTCTCGCGAATCTCTTTCTGGATGAAAGGTTGGTCGGCCTGCGGATGCGTCTTCAGGTGCAGCAGGTGCGTTTCCAGCCGTCGCAGTTCCTTGCGCGGCTCGCCGCCAAGCGCAATGCGCCGCGCGAGGGCGCCGCGCATCGAGCGCACCACGTGCAGGTTGTTGGGCGTGCCGTCGTTCGTGAAGCCGGCGCGGTGGCTCTTCCATTCGGGCACTTCGGCAATCTGCGTGCGAATGAGGTGCGGCAGCGCCAGGTCGTCGAAGAACACGCGCATGAACTCCTCGCGCGTAAGGCGGAACACGAAGTCGTCCTCGCCTTCGCCACCGTCCCCGGCCTCGCCGCTCCCAGAGCCGCCGCCGGCCTGGCCCTCGGGCCGCGCGATGCGGTCGCCCTTCAGGTATTCCTGGTTGCCCGGGTGCACGTACTCGCGGTCGCCGCCGCGCGCATGGCCGAACACCGGTTCGGACACATCGTGGCGCGGCAGGGTGACATCTTCGCCTTGCTCCAGTTCGCGGATGTTGCGCCCGCTGACCGCACGCCGCACGGCCTCCTGGATCTGGCCTTTGTAGCGCCGGAGGAAACGCTCCCGGTTGCCGATGGATTTGTTCTTGCCCGAGAGCCGGCGGTCGATGATCTGCTGCAGGATGGCCACGATGATGTCAAAGCTCCTTGCAAAAAGGGGGCGAGGCCCCGGCCTCGCCGCTATGGACTACCGCTATGAACTCTTGCGTACCCGCAGGTACCACTCGCAGAGCAGGCGAACCTGCTTGGCCGTATAGCCCTTTTCGACCATGCGGGTCACGAAGTCTTCGTGCTTCTTCTGTTCGTCGGCACTGCTCTTCGTGTTGAAGCTGATCACCGGCAGGAGTTCCTCGGTGTTGGAGAACATCTTCTTCTCGATGACGGCGCGCAGTTTTTCGTAACTCGTCCATGCGGGGTTGCGCCCGGCGTTGCCGGCACGCGCACGCAGCACGAAGTTGACGATCTCGTTGCGGAAGTCCTTCGGATTGCCGATGCCCGCGGGCCGCTCGATCTTCTCGAGTTCGGCGTTGAGCGCAGCCCGGTCGAAGACCTCGCCGGTGTCCACGTCGCGGAACTCCTGGTCCTGGATCCAGTAGTCGGCATAGGTGACGTAGCGGTC
Source organism: Variovorax sp. CCNWLW235 (assembly GCF_037204085.1). Lineage (NCBI taxonomy): Bacteria > Pseudomonadati > Pseudomonadota > Betaproteobacteria > Burkholderiales > Comamonadaceae > Variovorax > Variovorax sp. CCNWLW235. The sequence goes on from NZ_JBBCBW010000027.1 coordinate 27,678, forward strand.
GAAGATGTTCTGGCCGTATTCGCTGTAGCTCTCCAGGTAGGCCGTCTGGATTTCCTTGCCGATGAACTCGGCATAGCGCGGCGCCAGCAGCTCCTTGATGTAGCTGATGTACTTCTGTTCTGTTTCCGGCGGAAACTGCTCACGTTCGATCTGCTGCTCGAGCACATACATCAGGTGCACCGGGTTGGCAGCCACCTCGGAACTGTCGAAGTTGAACACCTTGGAGATGATCTTGAACGCAAAGCGGGTCGATACGCCGCTCATGCCTTCATCAACCCCGGCATAGTCGCGGTATTCCTGGATCGACTTGGCCTTGGGGTCGGTGTCCTTGAGGTTCTCGCCGTCGTACACCTGCATCTTGCTGTAGATGCTGGAGTTTTCGGGCTCCTTCAGCCGCGTGAGCACCGAGAGCTGGGCCATCATGCGCAGCGTGCCGGGAGCGCAGGGCGCCTTGGCCAAGGATGAGTTGCGCACCAGCTTTTCGTAGATCTTGATTTCTTCCGACGCGCGCAGGCAGTAGGGAATCTTGACGATGTAGATCCGGTCGAGAAAAGCCTCGTTGTTCTTGTTGTTGCGGAAGGCTTTCCACTCGCTCTCGTTGCTGTGCGCCAGCACGATGCCGTCGAACGGAATGGCGCCGAAGCCTTCGGTGCCCTTGAAGTTGCCTTCCTGCGTGGCGGTGAGCAGCGGGTGCAGCACCTTGATGGGTGCCTTGAACATTTCCACGAATTCGAGCAGCCCCTGGTTGGCCAGGCACAGGCCGCCCGAGTAGGCGTAGGCGTCGGGGTCGTCCTGGGCGTAGGTTTCGAGCTTGCGGATGTCGATCTTGCCGACCAGCGAGGAGATGTCCTGGTTGTTCTCGTCGCCGGGCTCGGTCTTGGCCACTGCAATCTGGCGCAGCACGGAAGGGTAGCGCTTGACCACCTTGAACTGGCGGATGTCGCCGCCGTACTCTTCGAGGCGCTTGACAGCCCACGGCGAGAGGATGCGGTTCAGGTAGCGACGCGGAATGCCGTATTCTTTTTCAAGAATCTCGCCGTCTTCCACGGTGTCGAAAAGGCCGAGCGGCGTTTCGTTGACCGGCGAACCCTGGATGGCATAGAAGGGCACATGCTCCATGAGCTGCTTCAGGCGTTCGGCAATCGAGCTCTTGCCGCCACCGACGGGGCCCAGCAGGTAGAGGATCTGCTTCTTTTCCTCGAGGCCCTGGGCGGCATGCCTGAAGTACGACACCACCTGCTCGATGGCGTCCTCCATGCCGTAGAACTCCTTGAACGCGGGGTAGATCTTGATGACCTTGTTCGCGAAGATTCGCGAAAGCCTGGGATCGTTGCGCGTGTCGACCAGCTCGGGTTCGCCGATCGCCTTGAGCATCCGCTCGGACGCAGTGGCATACGCTGTGGGGTCGCGTTTGCAAATATCCAGGTAGTCCTGCAGCGAGAGGACTTCCTCGCGGGTGCGCTCGTAGCGGGCGGCAAAGTTGCTGATCACATCCATGGTCACGCCTCCATCAAGTCTGCGGGTTTTATTAACCCGAAGCCTGCAGCCGCAATGCGTCGCAACTTTTTAAAGGTGTGCCCGCCCCATGGCTGCAAGCCGTGGAAAACTCCCTTAATCACATCTGCACAAACAGCATAAAGCAAAGAGTGCACCCGGAATATTGTTTGTTAAATCAGAACCACAGTGCCGAGTAAAGTTCCCAAGAAAAACCCGCACCATTTCTCAATTCCAGCTAAATTCCAAGGTTCGGCAAACGGACTCGGTGCTATCCCGATGCCCAGTGAAAATACCTATGGCAATCGGCCTATGCAGTCATTGCATCTTTTCCGGGGAAAGCACCTCCTATTGAGCCCCCCGCGGCCCAAAAACGGTTACATCACAATAACGCGCCATGTGCTGTTTGGGTTTATTGCTCAAACCAAAAATATATAAAAGCAATCTGCGCGCCATCTTTTGATGGGCAAGTCGCGCATGTCCGCGTGGGAACGCGCGCCAAACACTGGTCGGCGTGGTTCTGGCGGGAGCCTTCATGGTGCGCGGCACCGAACAAGGTCGGCAGGCACCGTTCGCGTGCATGAACGAAGACAGGGGCCGCATGGGCCCCTGTTCTTGCTACTCCAGCTTCTTCAGCTGAAGAATTCCTTGGCCTTGTCGAGCCAGCCCTTGTCGGTGGGGCTGTGCTTGTCGCCGCCCTTCTTGAGCGACTCATCAAGCTCCTTCAGCAGCTTGCGCTGGTGCTCGGTGAGCTTGACCGGCGTTTCGACACGCACGTGGCAATACAGGTCGCCCGGGTAGCTCGACCGCACGCCCTTGATGCCCTTGCCGCGCAGGCGGAACTGCTTGCCGCTTTGCGTGCCGTCGGGAATATCGATGGCGGCCGGGCCCTTGAGCGTGGGCACGCTGATCTCGCCGCCCAGCGCCGCCGTGGTCATGCTGACGGGCACCACGCAGTGCAGGTCGTCGCCGTCGCGCTCGAAGAGCTCGTGCTTCTTGAGGCGGATCTCGATGTACAGGTCGCCGGGCGGCCCGCCATTGGTGCCCGGCTCGCCGTTGCCGGTGCTGCGAATGCGCATGCCGTCGTCGATGCCCGCGGGGATCTTGACCTCGAGCGTCTTGTTGTTCTTGATCTTGCCCTGGCCGTGGCACACCGTGCAGGGCTCGGGAATGATCTTGCCGCTGCCGTGGCAGGTGGGGCAGGTCTGCTGCACGCTGAAGAAGCCCTGGCGCATTTGCACGGCGCCGGCGCCGTGGCAGGTGGTGCAGGTGATGGGCTTGGTGCCGGGCTTGGCGCCCGAGCCGTGGCAGGTGCCGCAGTCATCCCAGCTTGGAATGCGGATCTGCGCTTCCTTGCCTTCTGCGGCCTCTTCAAGCGTGACCTCCATGGCGTAGCTCAGGTCGCTGCCGCGGAACACCTGGCGCCCGCCGCTGGTACGGCCGCGGCCGCCGCCGAACACGTCGCCGAAGATGTCGCCGAACGCTTCCGCGAATCCGCCGAAGCCCTCTGCACCCGGGCCGCCGCGCATGTTCGGGTCGACGCCGGCGTGGCCGTACTGGTCGTAGGCCGCGCGCTTCTGGCCGTCCGACAGCATTTCGTAGGCTTCCTTCACCTCCTTGAACTTGGCCTCGGCGTCCTTGCTGGTGTCGCCGTGGTTGCGGTCGGGGTGGTGCTTCATCGCGAGCTTGCGATAAGCCTTCTTGATTTCTTCCTCGCTCGCGTTCTTGGGAACGCCGAGGGTTTCGTAATAGTCGCGTTTTGTGGCCATGGCTGGTTCGGTCGGGGCGGGCGTGAAGCCGTAACTTGAAGCGAGAAAGGCTGGAACACCCGCTCAGGTATTCCAGCCTTGTTCGAAAGACTGAGGATCAGTCCTTCTTGACTTCCTTGACTTCGGCGTCGACCACGTTGTCATCGGCCGGTGCGCTCGCAGCTTCCGGGCCAGCGGCAGCGCCCGGGCCGCCGGCGGCGCCTGCCGCGGCCTGCGCCTCGGCATACATCTTTTCGCCGAGCTTCTGGCTTGCGGTCATCAGCGTGTTGGTCTTTTCCTCGATCGAGGCCTTGTCCTCGCCCTTCAGGGCTTCTTCCAGGTCCTTGATCGCGGCTTCGATCTTTTCCTTCTCGCCGGCGTCGAGGCTCGCGCCGTGTTCGCCCAGCGACTTCTTCACGCTGTGCACCATGGCTTCGCCCTGGTTGCGCGCCTGCACGATCTCGAGCTTCTTCTTGTCGTCGGCCGCGTTCAGCTCGGCGTCCTTCACCATCTTCTGGATCTCGTCTTCCGAGAGGCCCGAGTTCGCCTTGATGGTGATCTTGTTTTCCTTGCCGGTGCCCTTGTCCTTGGCGCCCACGTGCAGGATGCCGTTGGCGTCGATGTCGAAGCTCACCTCGATCTGCGGCGTGCCGCGCGCTGCCGGCGGAATGCCCTCGAGGTTGAACTCGCCGAGCAGCTTGTTGCCCGCGGCAATGTCGCGCTCGCCCTGGAACACCTTGATGGTCACGGCCGGCTGGTTGTCCTCGGCCGTGGAGAAGGTCTGCGCGAACTTCGTCGGGATCGTGGTGTTCTTCGTGATCATCTTGGTCATCACGCCGCCCATGGTCTCGATGCCCAGCGACAGCGGGGTCACGTCGAGCAGCAGCACGTCCTTGCGGTCGCCCGAGAGCACCTGGCCCTGGATGGCAGCGCCGACGGCCACGGCTTCATCGGGGTTCACGTCCTTGCGCGGCTCCTTGCCGAAGAAGGCCTTCACCTTTTCCTGCACCTTGGGCATGCGGGTCATGCCGCCGACCAGGATCACGTCGTTGATGTCCGACACGCTGATGCCGGCGTCCTTGATAGCCAGGCGGCAGGGCGCGATGGTGCGCTCGACCAACTCGTCGACCAGGCTCTCGAGCTTGGCGCGCGTGAGCTTGATGTTCAGGTGCTTCGGGCCCGAGGCGTCGGCCGTGATGTAGGGCAGGTTGATGTCGGTCTGCGCGCTGTTCGACAGCTCGATCTTGGCCTTTTCAGCCGCTTCCTTCAGGCGCTGCAGGGCCAGCACGTCCTTGCTCAGGTCGACGCCTTGCTCTTTCTTGAACTCGGCAATGATGTAGTCGATGATGCGCTGGTCGAAGTCTTCGCCGCCCAGGAAGGTGTCGCCGTTGGTCGACAGCACTTCGAACTGCTTCTCGCCGTCCACGTCGGCAATTTCGATGATCGACACGTCGAAGGTACCGCCGCCGAGGTCATACACGGCAATCTTGCGGTCGCCCTTGTCCTGCTTGTCCAGGCCGAAAGCCAGGGCCGCAGCCGTGGGCTCGTTGATGATGCGCTTGACGTCCAGGCCCGCGATGCGGCCGGCGTCCTTGGTGGCCTGGCGCTGTGCGTCGTTGAAGTAGGCCGGCACCGTGATCACGGCTTCCGTCACCGCCTCGCCGAGGTAGTCTTCGGCGGTCTTCTTCATCTTGCGAAGGATGTCGGCGCTGACTTGCTGGGGCGCCATCTTCTTGCCGCGCACTTCCACCCATGCGTCGCCGTTCTCGGCCTTGGCAATGGTGTAGGGCATCAGGTCGATGTCCTTCTGGACTTCTTTTTCTTCGAACTTGCGGCCGATCAGGCGCTTGATTGCGTAGAGCGTGTTCTTGGGGTTCGTCACCGCCTGGCGCTTGGCCGAGGCACCGACCAGCACTTCGCCGTCTTCCTGGTAAGCCACGATCGACGGCGTGGTGCGCGCACCTTCCGAGTTCTCGATCACACGCGTGGTGTTGCCTTCCATGATCGACACGCACGAGTTGGTGGTGCCGAGGTCGATGCCGATGATCTTTGCCATGTTCTTTACTCCTGAAAGCCTGAAAAATATGTTGTTATGAACTTGTGGATAACCCGGCGCGATTCAAGGTATGAAGCGGGGATTTCCTGTGGGAATCGTGTGTATCGGTAGAGCGGATTAGTTGGGCGCGCTGACCGTGACCAGCGCCGGGCGCAGCACGCGCTCGTTGATGGTGTAGCCCTTCTGCAGCACGCTCACCACGGTGTTCGGCTCCTGGTCGGGCGCGGGCACCACCGAGATGGCCTGGTGCTGGTGCGGGTCGAACTTGGTGCCGGGGGCCGGAGCCACCTCGATCACCTTGTTGCGTTCGAGCGCGCTCTTCAGCTGGCGCAGCGTGGCTTCGGCGCCTTCGCGAATCTGTTCAGGCGTGGCGTCCTTGATGGCCAGGCCGGCTTCGAGGCTGTCCGTCACGGGCAGCAGGCTCTCCGCAAAAGCTTCGACCGCAAACTTGCGCGCCTTGGTGATCTCGTCGTCGGCACGGCGGCGCGCGTTCTGCACGTCGGCCTGCGCGCGCAGGTATTGATCGGCCAGTTCGGCATTCTTGGCCTGCAGTGCGGCGAGCTCGCCCTGAGCCGCGACCAAGGCGTCTTGTGCCTCGGCTTCGTTGGCAGCCTGTGCGGCCTCCAGTTCTTCGGGGCTTGGCTCGCCTTGCAGCATTTGAGAATTCTGTGCGGATTGTTGCGGGTCAGACATTTTTCAAAGAACCGGCGTGTGCCGGGAAACAAACGATAGCCAGCCACTTGGGGCTGGTCAGGGGCATTTCAAGCGAAAAAATGCGGCCTAAGTGGCCGCGGAGGCATGAAAAAGGCCCGGAACCGGGCCTTCGTGCCAAGGGCAGGCTGCGATCAATGCGCGTCGAGCAGTTCGACGTCGAACTTCAGCGTGGCATTGGGAGGAATCACGCCGCCGGCGCCGCGTGCGCCATAGCCCAGCGAGGCGGGAATGATCAGCGTGCGCTTGCCGCCGATCTTCATGCCGGCAACGCCTTCGTCCCAGCCCTTGATGACCTGGCCCGCGCCCAGCGAAAACGCGAACGGGTCGTTGCGGTCGCGGCTCGAATCGAATTTGGCGCCTTGCACGCCGTCGTTGTAGAGCCAGCCGGTGTAGTGCACGTGCACGTGTTGGCCGGCCTTGGCTTCGGCGCCGTCGCCCACGGTGGTGTCTTCGTATTGCAGGCCGGAGGGAGTGGTAGGCATGTGAACGCTCCTTGCGTCAATTTGGATGATGAATGGATGGACCAGCGAAGGCCAGAAGTTTACCGATGCCCCGCGCGGCCCTGCCGACCTGCTCAATTGGCAGGGTCGGCGGGCGGGGTAGATGAGGAGGGCGTGGAGGACGGTGCCGGCGCCGGAGACTCCGCCGAGCCGGAAGCAGCGGGTGCCGCAGGCACGGCAGGGGCCGGCGATGAAGCAGGCGCGGCAGGCGCCGGTGCCGTGGCCTTCTTGACCTGGCCCAGCTGCCACTTGCCCGCAAAGGCCTGCAGGTCGGACAGCCGCTTGAGCAAGTCTTGTCCGCTCACCGTGAGGCTGTAGCCGTCGCCGCCATGGCTGACGAGACCGGCCTCGCGCAATTCCTTGATGCGCGTATTGAGCGTATTGGGAGTGATGCCGCCGACACTGTCCTGCAGCAGCCTGAAGGTTTGCGCATGCCCGTCGCGCAGCGCCCAGAGCACGCGCAGTGCATAGCGCGCTTCGAGCAGTGCGAGCAGCTGGCTGATGGCTGCGTTTTCCTTGGTACTCATCGACATCATCTCCTCGGGGCTGGGCGGGCCATCGGTCCTGGTGGCAGGGCCGGTGCCTCGCGTTCTTGTTGGCTTGCTATGGCCGCTCGTTGGTCGGCGACTATAGCGCAAGGATCAGGATGCTACTAGTTTTATAGCTACGGGTGCATGCTGCATGCGGGCCCTGAGACAAAGCCTCACAAATTGACAAAATCGGCCATGGCTTCGCCCAGGCGAACGGCACGGGTGGGCGACCAATCGGGGTTGAACACCAGCGCGGGCGCCGGGAACAGCATGACCACGGTGGAGCCGAGCAAAAAGCGGCCCATCTCGTCGCCCTTCTTGAGCACGATCTCCTGGTCGGCGTAGTTCCATTCGCGCAGCTCGCCGCCGCGCGGCGGATTGACCACGCCGTGCCACACGGTGGCCATGCTGCCGACGATGGTGGCACCCACCAGCACCAGCACGAAGGGGCCGCGCCCGGTTTCGAAGACGCACACCACGCGCTCGTTGCGCGCAAACAGCCCGGGCACGCCACGCGCCGTGGCGGGGTTGACCGAGAACAGGTCGCCGGGCACGTAGATCATGCGCAGCAGCCGGCCGTCGCATGGCATGTGAATGCGATGGTAGTCCCTCGGGCTCAGGTACAGCGTGGCAAAGCTGCCGTGCGCAAAGCGGGCCGCCAATGTCGAGTCGCCGCCGACCAGCGCGGTGGTCGTGTAGTTATGGCCCTTGGCCTGGAAGATCTGGTCGCCCTCGATGGCGCCGAACTGGCTGATTGCGCCGTCCACCGGGCACACCAGATCGGCGTCGGCCAGGGGGCGCACGCCCGGCTTGAGCGCGCGCGTGAAAAACTGGTTGAAGCTCTTGTAGTGGTTGATGTCCGACTCGAGCGCTTCGCCCATGTCGACACCGTACTTGGCCACGAAGCGCCGGATGATCCACGTGGTGACGGCGCCGCGTTCCTTGCCTGCGACCCAGCCGGCAAAATTTGTCAGTGCCTGCTTGGGAAACAGGTATTGGTGCAGTACGGCTGAGCGGTCGGACACGTGTGAATGGCCGGGCAGGCCTGGAATGCAAATCGGAGGGGCATTCTATAAAGGCCCCCGGCGTCCGGACGTAGGAAGCTTCCCTTGTATCGCGCACCCGGCCCACCGGGCGCGCAAGCGGGGAGGGGGCTCGCCGGCCCCCTGGGCGAAATCAATCCGCCTTGATGCCCGCCGCCTTGATCACCTGGGCCCACTTCTCGACTTCGGATTTCTGGAAGGCCGCGATCTTTGCCGTGCTCAGGTCCGCGGGCTCCATGCCGAAGCCCTTGAGCTTCTCCTGCATTTCGGGCGTTGCAAGAATCTTGCGGATCTCGGTGTGCAGCCGGTCGACGATGGGCGCCGGCGTGCCCGCGGGCACGAAGATCGCCTGCCACGACAGCACCTCGAAGTCCTGCAGGCCCGCAATGCCGGACTCCGCAACCGTCGGCACGTCGGGCATCGAAGCCAGGCGCTTGGCAGAGGTGACGGCAATCGCGCGCAGCTTGCCGCTCTGCACGTGCGGGCCTGCCACCACGCTGGTGTCGAACATCATGTCGACCTGGCCGCCGATCACGTCCTGGATGGCCGGGCCGCTGCCCTTGTACGGAATGTGCGTGAACTTGACGCCGGACTTGAACGCCAGCAGCTCGAGCGACAGGTGCTGCGACGTGCCCGTGCCGGCGGACGCCGACGAAAGCCCGCCCGACTTCGTCTTGCTGGCTTCCAGCACGTCCTTCAAGGTCTTGTAGGGGCTCGCCTGGTTCACCACCAGCACCAGCGGGTTGGTGCCGATGAGCGTGACGGGCGCAAACGACTTCTGCGGGTCGTAGCCGAGCTTAGGGTACAGGCTGATGTTGATTGCGTGCGAGCTGATCGTACCGCCCACCATCGTGAAGCCGTCGGGTGCGGCGCGCGCGCCGATTTCGGAGCCCACGCTGCCGCCGGCGCCGCCCTTGTTGTCGATGATCACGCTCGTGCCCAGCACCGTGCCGAGCTTCTGCCCGATCAGGCGGGCCAGCACGTCGGTGGTGCCGCCCGCAGGGAACGGCACGAGATAGGTAATGGCCTTGCCTGTGGGCCAGTTGCCGGTGCCCTGCGCGAAGGCGGGCAGGCCCACGGCAATCGAAGAGGCGAGGGCGGTGCGGATGAGTGTGCGGCGTTGCATGGCGAGGTCTCCTTTGATGATGTTGCGGGTCGTCGTCACGGCGTGTCGACGATTTCGATCCAGTTCGGGTTCTTGCCCACGCTGATGCGCGAAGGCTTGCCCAGGGCGCCGGTCGCCGGGTCGATGGCGTACAGCGCAACGCTGTGCGACTCCTGCCCGGCGGCAATCAGGTAGCGGCCGCTCGAATCGATGGCGAAGCCGCGCGGCGTTTTTTCGGTCGGTGTCTGGCCGAGCGGCTTCAGCTGACCGGTGGACGGGTCCACCCTGAAGGCCGAGAGCGTGCTCGACGTGCGTTCCGATGCATACAGAAAGCGACCGTCGGGCGTCAGGTGCAGATCGGCCGCCCACGGCTTGCCGGTGAATCCGGGCGGCAGCGTGGTGGTGCTCTGCTCCAGCTTGAGCGTGCCGCGCGCGGCGTCCCAGGCGTACACGTGCAGGCTCGCGTCGAGTTCGTTCAGCAGGTAGACGCGGCGTTGCGCCTTGTCCCAGACGAAGTGGCGCGGGCCGGACTTCGCGGTGGACATGGTCAGCGGCGGATCGTTGGCCGACAGCAGGCCCTTGTCCGCATCGAAGCGCCAGCTCGATACGTTGTCGCCGCCCAAGCTGGTTGCAAGCACGAAGCGGTTGCTCGCGTCCGCGTGGACGGCGTGCGCGTTCGGCCCGGTCTGCACCAGCTGCTGGATTGCGCCCGCGGCACCATCTTTGCCGATGGCGTTGACCGAGATCTTGCCGCCTTGGTAGGACGCCGCGAAGAGCCATTTGCCGCTTGCATCGAGATCGATGTTGGCCATGCTGTCGGCCAGGGGCGCTTCGCCGATTTTCTGCAGCTTGCCGGTGGCCGGGTCGATCGACATGCTGACCACGCGGAACGGCTGCGAACGGAGCGCGGCATGCAGCACGCGCTTGTCGGGGCTCACCGCCATCGGCATCACGGTGCCGCCGACATTCAGTGCCTGCACCGGCTTGAGCACGCCGAGCGAGCGGTCGAGTTCGAGCACCGAGACCTCCTGGCTGTCGGCGTTGGACACATAGACCCAGGTGCCCGCCAGGGCGTGGCCCGCGGCAGCCAGCGACAGCAGCGCAACCGCGCCACGCAGCGTGCAAAGAGTGGGCTTGCGGTTCATGGCTTGATATTGAGTTTGGCGATCAGCGCCTTGAAGTAGGCGTTGTCCTTGGCCAGCGTTTCCTTGAACACCGCGCCATCGGTGTAGACATAGCCGAGGTTCTGCTTGTCCATCACTTCATGCATGAGCGGCTCGGCCGCCGTCTTGGCCGTGATCTCGCGCAGCTTTGCCATCACTTCGGGCGGCGTGTTCTTGGGCGCGCCAAGGCCGCGCCAGGTGCCGATCGACAGGTCGATGCCACGCTCCTTGGCGGTGGGCACCTTGTCGAAGCCCTTCACGCGCTTGTCGGCCATGACCATCAGCACCTTGAGCTTGCCGGACTGCACATGCGTCGTCACTTCGGCCGGGCTCACCGCCACCGCCTCGATGTGTCCACCCAGCAATGCCAGCACCGCGGGTGCCGCGCCCTGGAAGGGAATGTGGCCGAACCTGGTGCCGGTCTTATCTTCCAGCGCTGCCGCGGCCAGGTGCCAGATGGAACCATTGCCCGAGTTGCCGACGCGAACGCTCTCGGGCGACTTCTTTGCCGCGGCCAGGAACTCCTCGATCGTGTTCCAGGGCGCGTCGGCCTTGACGGTGATGGCGGCCGGGTCGGCATTGAGCTGCGCAATCGGCTGGAAGTCGTCGTAGTTGAACTTGGCCAGGCCCAGGTGCGGCAGCGTGAGAAGCTCCACCGTCAGCACCGCGAGCTTGTAGCCGTCGGGCCGGGAGTTGATCACCTCGGTCCAGCCGATGGCACCGCCGGCGCCGGGGCGGTTGACGATCACGATGCTCTGCGACGTGTGCTTGCGGCTCGCTTCGGAGAACGCGCGAGCCAGGCCGTCCGTGCCGCCGCCCGGCTGGTAGGGCACCAGCAGTTCGATGGCGTGGTTCGGAAAGTTGTTGCTGTTGCTCTGGGCCGTGGCCAGCGCCGCGTAGCCGAGCGAGAGGCTTGCCGTCGCCGAAAGGGCGGCCAGGCCGCGCAGGAATCTGTTTCTTCTCATTGGTTGTTGTCTCCGTTATTGATCTTGATTCCGCAAGCCTCGGGGAAAAAGGCTGAAATTCGTCTGGCCGTCAGGGCATGTATTGCCCGCCGTTCACCTCGATCACCTGGCCCGTCACGTAGCCCGAAAGCTGCTCGGAGGCCAGGTAGAGGAAAGCGCCCACGCATTCGTCCGGCGTGCCGATGCGTCCCATCGGAATGCCGGCGCGGAACGACTCGAGCATGGCGGGCGTGGAAAAGCGGTCCTGGAACGGTGTCTGAATAACGCCGGGCGCGACTGCGTTCACGCGGATCTTGTCGCCGACGAGCTCCCGTGCGAGCCCGTGCGTGGCCGTGCTCACGAAGCCCTTCGAGCCCGCATACAGGTAGGCGCCGGGGCCGCCGCCGGTGCGTGCCGCAACCGACGTCACGTTGATGATGTTGCCGCCGCCGTGGGTGCGCATGAGCGGCACCACCTCGCGCGCAAACGCGAGCACCGAGCGTGCGTTGATGTGCATCACTTCGTCGAACAGCGCATCGTCGAACTCCGCAATGGGCACGCGCTTCACCAGGCTGCCCGCGTTGTTCACCAGCACGTCGATGCGGCCGAAGCGCGTGGCGGTCTGCTTCACGCATTCGCGGATGGCGGCGGTGTCGAGCACGTCGCCCTGCAGCGCAAAGGCGTCGCCGCCGGCCTTGCGAATGGTCTCGACGACCTGGTTCGCGGCATCGGCCGAGCTGTTGTAGTGCACCGCCACGCGCATGCCGCGCGCAGCGAACGCAACGGCCACGGCCGCGCCGATGCCGGTGCTGGCGCCGGTGATGAGCGCTGTCTTGCCTTTGAGGTCTTCCATGGTGTTTCCTTTCGAGGTCGTCGAATGAAGTCAGGTCACGGGTGCGGGGTTGAACAGCACCAGCGCGTTGTGCAGCTTCCACTGTTCGGCCCAGGTTTTCTTCCTGCCGCTGGCCACGTCGAGCATCAGGCGGAACATTTCCCAGCCCACGTCTTCGATGGTGGCGTCGCCGTCGGCAATGCGGCCTGCGTTCACGTCCATCAGGTCGTGCCAGCGACGCGCAAGGTCGCTGCGCGTGGCGACCTTGATCACCGGCACCTCGGCCAGGCCGTAGGGCGTGCCGCGGCCGGTGGTGAACACGTGCAGGTTCATGCCGGCGGCCAGCTGCAGCGTGCCGCAGATGAAATCGCTGGCAGGTGTTGCGGCGTAGAGCAGGCCTTTCTGCCTTGCCTTTTCGCCCGGCGAGACCACGCCCGAGATCGGCGCGCTGCCGCTCTTGACGATCGAGCCCATGGCCTTTTCGACGATGTTCGAGAGCCCGCCCTTTTTGTTGCCCGGCGTGGTGTTGGCGCTGCGGTCGACGCGGCCGCGATCCAGGTAGGCGTCGTACCAGGCCATCTCGCGGATCATGGCTTCGGCCACCTCCGGCGTTGTGGCGCGCGAGGTGAGCTGGTCGATGCCGTCGCGCACCTCGGTCACTTCCGAGAACATCACGGTGGCGCCGGCGCGCACCAGCAGGTCGGTGCAAAAGCCCACGGCCGGGTTGGCCGTGACGCCAGAGAACGCATCGCTGCCCCCGCACTGCACGCCCACCACCAGCTCACTGGCCGGCACGGTTTCGCGCCTGCGGGCGTTCAGCCGCTCCAAGTGTTCTTCGGCCTGCCGCATGATCGAGTCGATCATCGACATGAAGCCCACGTGCGCGTCGTCCTGCAGGCACACCACGTCGAGTTTTTCGTCGGCGGTGGTGCCGATGTCGGCCACATTGCGTTCGTCCACCAGCGCAATGCTGCCGGGCGGCAGCAGGCGCTCGGGCTGCAGCTTTTCGCAGCCCAGGCTGATGACCATCACCTCGCCGCCGAAGTTCGGGTTGAGGCTGATGTTGCGCAGCGTACGGATCGGGATGACCGCATCGGGCGCATCGATGGCCACGCCGCAGCCGTAGCTGTGCGAAAGGCCCACCACATCGTCGACGTTGGGGTACTTCGGCAGCAGCTCGGCCTTGATGCGCTGCACCGCAAAGTCGACCACGCCCGCCACGCATTGCACGGTCTGGGTAATGGCGAGGATGTTGCGCGTGCCCACCGATCCGTCGAGGTTGCGGTAGCCCTCGAAGGTGTAGCCCTCGAGCGCCGGCTGCACGGGCGGCTTGACGGTGGCAATTGGCAAGCCCTCGAGCTCGCGCGCGGCGGGCATCTTGAGCAGCCGCTCGTGTACCCAGCTGCCGCGCGGAATGGCCTTGAGCGCGTAGCCGATCACCACGTTGTAGCGCACGACCGCGTCGCCCTCGGCCAGGTCGGTCAACGCGACCTTGTGGCCCTGCGGCACGTTGTCCACCAGCACCAGCCCGTCGGCGAACGTGGCGCCCGCCTTCAGCCCGCCGTCGTTGGCAACAATGGCGACGTTGTCCGCCGCGTGCATGTGGATGCGGTGCGGCGGGCGCGCCGCCGCGGAAGAGGGGAGTGGTGAGTCGGCCATCGGGAAACGGGATTCGCGTTGCTGGTCTTTGCTGTTACTTCACCGCGTTGACGAGGTCAGGCAGCCACATCGAGAACGCCGGCACGTAGGTCACGAGCATCAGGCAGATCAAAAGAGCACCATAGAACGGCCAGATCGACCGCATCACCTGCCCGACCGATACCCCTCCGATCGCACAGCCTATGAACTGCGTGGTGCCCACCGGCGGCGTGTTCAGGCCGAGCGCGCAGTTGATCAGCATGACAATGCCGAACTGCACCGGGCTCATGCCGAACTGCATGGCAATGGGCAGGAAGATCGGCGTGCAGATCAGGATCGTGGCCGCCATGTCGAGGAAGGTGCCCAGCACGAACAGCAGCACGTTGATCATCAGGAAGATGACCCACGGATCGCTCGAGACGCTGGTCATGAGCTCGCCGGTCTTCTGCGGCACTTCGTACAGCGCCATGAAGTAGCCGAACGCGGAAGAGATGCCGATCAGCAGCAGCACCACGCCGGTCGTCTTGCATGCCTTGGCGCAGGCCTTGAGAAAGTCCTTGCGGCTGAGCGAGCGGTAGACGAGCACCGTGACGCCCAACGCCCACAGCACGGCCGTTGCGGCCGATTCGGTGGCGGTGAACACGCCCGACAGAATGCCCACCAGGATGATCACCACGATCATCAAACCGGGCAGCGCGCCGATGAACGCCGCCAGCACCTCGCCCCAGCCGGGGAAGGCGCCGCGAATCGGATAGCCCCGGCGGATCGCCACGTAGTAGGCGGCGGCCAGGTTGCACACCGTGAGCAGCAGCGCCGGAATGAGGCCCGCCAGAATCAGGCTCAGCACGCTGACCGACGCAATGCCGGTGGTCGCGAGCGTGAAGATGATCAGGTTGTGCGACGTGGGCATCAGCGCACCCACCAGGGCCGCGTGCGTCGTCACGTTGACGGCGTAGTCGGCGTCGTAGCCTTCCTTCTTCATGAGCGGAATCATCACCGAGCCCATGGCCGAGACGTCGGCCACCGGCGAGCCGGCAACGCCGCCGAACAGCGTGCAGCCGATCACGTTGCTCATGCCCAGGCCGCCGCGCACGTGGCCCACCAGGCTGTTCGCAAAGCGGACGATGCGCTGCGCGATGCCGCCGTAGAGCATGAGTTCACCGGCAAACACAAAGAACGGAATCGCCAGGAAAGAGAAGATCTGCATGCCGCCGACCATCTTCTGGAACACCACGGCAACGGGCAGGCCCGCATAGAGCACCGTTGCAACGGAGGCCAGGCCGATCGAGAACGCGACCGGTACGCCCAGCACCAGCAGCACCAGGAAAACGAGAGAGAGGACAGTCAGTTCCACGCGGGCACCACTTCTTCATCGCGCAGCAGGGCGACGATATGTTCAATCGAAAAAAGCACGATCAGGAGGCCCGCGATCACGAGCGCGAGATAGTCCAGACCCACCGGAATGCCCATCATGGGCTTGATGTCGGTCCACTTGAGCGAGGTCCAGATCCAGCCGCTCCACGCCATGATTCCGCCGAAGAGCGCAACCAGCGCATGAATCAGCACTTCGATCTTCAGGCGCAGCGATTCGGGCAGCAGCACCACCAGCGAGTCGAGCCCGATGTGGCCGGCATCGCGCACGCCCACGGCAACGCCAAGCGCGGTGACATACAGCACCAGCTGCAGCGCAAGGCCTTCGGCCCAGGTCGGCGTGTCGTTGAAAACATAGCGGCCGACCACCTGGTACTGAACGCACACGATGATGGTGATGAGCATCGCCACGGCGAGCATCAGGCTGGCCTTGGAGAGAAACGCGCAGAAGCGGGAATAGGCGTGGTTGGACGGAGGGCGTCCGTTCGGATTGACCAGGTCTTCGAGCTCGACCGGCACTCCGGTCGCCATCGTGTCTACCGCGGGAACGGTAAGTGTCATGGGAATTTCCCTGAATATGGGTGGGGCCCTCCCCGCAGAACGGGAAGGGCCGGGGCGCGCTACTTGTTGTCTTGCACGGCCTTGACCAGGCGCTGCAGGTCAGGCGTCGAGATGAACTTCGTGTAGACCGGCGTCATGGCCGAGCGGAACGAGGCCTTGTCCACGTCGGCAACGATCTGGGCGCCGCCCTTGGTCACGACTTCGAGCGACTTGGCTTCCTGCTCGTCCCACTTCTTGCGCTGGAACGCGACCGATTCCTTGGCCGTGGCGCGGAACAGGTCCTGGTCGGCCTTGGGCAGCTTGTCGTAGATGGCCTTGGACATCACGAGCATTTCAGGTGCCATGGAGTGTTCGGTGCGCGAATAGAACTTCACTGCTTCGTAGTGCTTGAAACCGTCGTACGAAGGAATGTTGTTTTCGGCAGCGTCGATGAGACCGGTCTTGAGCGCGGTGAACACCTCGCCAGCGGGCATTGGCGTGGCGTTGGCGCCCATGGCGCTCACCAGTGCAACCCACAGGTCGGACTGCTGCACGCGGATCTTCAGGCCCTTGGCGTCGGCCAGCGTCTTCACCGGCTTCTTGGCGTAGATGGAGCGTGCGCCGCTGTCGTAGAAGGCGAGGCCGACCAGGCCTTCGTGCTCGCAGCCCTTCAGGATTTCTTCGCCGATGGGGCCGTCGAGCGACTTGCGCATGTGGGCGATCGAGTCGAACAGGAAGGGCATCGTCGGCACCAGCGTCTTGGGGCAGATCGAATTCAGCGCGCTGATGTTCACGCGGTTCATTTCGAGCGCGCCGATCTTGACCTGGTCGAGCGTTTCCTTCTCGCTGCCGAGTGCGCTCTTGTTGAACACCTTGATCTTGTATTTGCCGTTGCTGCGCTTGTCGAGCAGTTCGCTCATGTGCTTGACGGCCGCGACGGTGGGGTAGTCGTCGCTGTTGTGCACGTCGGCCGAGCGGAACTCGACAGCGCTTGCCGTCATCGCGCAGGCGCTGGCGGCCAGTGCAATCAGGTGGCGGGTGTATTTCATTTGTCTTCCTCTTCGGGTTGGTGGTTAAAAAGCAATCAGAAACGGCATTCGGGTTCCGGCAGACCCTTGATGCCCGGGCGCAGCGCAAAAACGCCGCCCGCCAGCGGTTGATCGGACAGGTCGCCGCCCGGGCGGATCGATGTCACGAAGAGCGTGTCGAGTTGCGGGCCGCCGAAGGCGCACATGGCGGGCTTCTTGACCGGCACTTCGAGCGAACGGTCGAGCTTTCCCTCGGGCGTGAAGCGGTGCACCAGGCCTGCGTCGTTGCCGCAGATCCAGTAGCAGCCGTCGGCGTCGACCGCGGCGCCGTCGGGGCGGCCCGGTAGCGGCTTCATGTCGACGAACACGCGGCGGCCATGCGGAGTGCCGGTGTCGATGTCGTAGTCGAAGGCCCAGATGGTTTGAACCAGCGGATGCGAGTCCGAGAGGTACATGGTCTTGCCGTCGGGGCTGAAGGCAAGGCCGTTCGGAACGATCATCTGTTCGAACTGCGGGCGCAATGCGGCACCCGCGTTCACGTCGGCCTGGTAGCGGTACACACGACCGACCTCGTGGGCCGCCGCCATGTCCATTTGCATGGTGCCGGCCCAGAAGCGGCCCTGGCGGTCGCAGCGGCCGTCGTTGAAGCGCATGCCGTGTTCGGCATGCGCCGCGCTGGCAATGGGGCTCGCGGCCAGCGTGCCGTCTGGGCGCGTTGCGATTGCGAACAGGCCGCTCTCCATGCCGGCAATCCATTCGCCCGTGTGGCCTGCGCGCGGTGCGATGCAGGCGAGCATTTCGTCGCCGGCCCAGCGGCTGTGTTCACCCGTCGGGGCGTGCCAGCGATGCAGGTGCCTGGCCGGAATATCGACCCAATAGAGCGCCTGCTCGTCCGCGCGCCAGACCGGGCTTTCGCCGGTCGCGCATTGCACATCCAGAACGAGTTCGGCTTTCATGCCGGCAGTCATTGGGTGTCGCCGAACGGGCCTTGCGCCGTGAAAGCGCCGCCTTGGTAGATGGCGTTCGGGTCGGTCGGCGCCACGGGAGGCTGGGCCTCGACCTTGTCGCGGAACACTTCGGAGGTGTCCTGCGGCACGAAGCCCAGGTGCGCCGACGCGCTGTTGTCCCACCAGACATCGCGGTTGGCCGACATGCCGTAGACCACCGTGTGCTTCACTTCCGGCGTGAAGAGCGATTTTTCGATCAGCGTGGTGAGGTCGCGGTAGCTGAGCCAGGTGCTCATCATCCGGCGGTTGAGTGGCTCGGGGAAAGACGAGCCGATGCGGATGCTCACGGTCTCGATGCCGTAGCGGTCGAAGTAGAACTGCGCCACGTCTTCGCCGAAGGACTTGGAAAGGCCGTAGTAGCCGTCGGGCCGGCGTGCGGCGCCGGCGTCGATCCGCTCGTTCTGCTTGTAGAAGCCGATCACGTGGTTCGAGCTCGCGAACACCACGCGCTTCACGCCGTGGCGGCGGGCGGCTTCATAGATATGGAACACGCCCTTGATGTTGGCTTCGAGAATCTCTTCGAACGGACGCTCGACCGACACGCCGCCAAGGTGCACGATGGCGTCGCAGCCTTCGACCAGCGCATGCACCGCGGCTTTGTCGGAAAGGTCGCAAGGCACCACTTCTTCATGCGCGCCCTCGGAAGGCGCGACAGCGGCAATGTCGGAAAGGCGCAGGATCTCGGCATAGGGGCGCAGGCGTTCGCGCAATACCTTGCCCAGGCCGCCGGCCGCGCCGGTGAGCAGAATCCGGTGGAGCTTGTTGCTTGAAACTTGTGAGGACGTCGACATGTTTATTGGCGCGTGAATGGGTGGGTTCCTGTCGGCCGTGAATCCAGGCGGCCTGATCTGGCGGCAAACTTCATCCGGATATCGAGTCAGTCCAAATAACCGGCCGATGGATAGAGCGGCACTTACGAAGGATCGGGAGTGATAAGTTATCTGTTGTCGTACAACTAATAGGGGATTATTATCTTGACCATGGTCCAAACGGCTACGGGTAATCCCTCAATTTCGGATGCGGCGACGGAAGTCGCCGGCGGCGGCTCCTTCGTGGGGCGTGCGCGCCCGCGCGGTCTTGCTCATGGGCTGGTCGAAGACCTGGGCGAAAAAATTCGCAATCAGTCGCTGCGCCCGGGCGACAAGCTGCCCACTGAATCGGCCATCATGAAGTCGTTCGGCGTGAGCCGCACCGTGGTGCGCGAAGCGCTGTCGAAGCTGCAGGCCGCCGGCCTGGTGGAAACGCATCATGGCGTCGGCACCTTCGTGCTGCAGCCGCGCGCGGCGGGCATGTTCCGGCTCGATTCGACCGATATTGCCAACTCGGTGGATGTGCTGGCGGTGCTCGAGCTTCGCATCAGCCTCGAGACCGAATCCGCAGGGCTGGCTGCCTCGCGGCGTACGGAGGAGCACCTGCTCGCCATGCGCCAGGCGCTCGACGATTTCGAGCGCAACGTGGCGGTGGCGGGGGACACGGTGGCGCCGGACTTCCGCTTTCACCTGCAGATTGCCCAGGCGACGGGCAATCCGTACTTCGCGGACATCATGAGCCACTTGGGCACCACGATCATTCCGCGCACGCGCATCACCGCGATTCGCAACTACGACCGGCGCGGCGAGTACCTGAGCCGCGTGAACCGCGAGCATGAAGAAATCTATGCAGCAATTGCGCGCCGCGATCCCGAATCGGCCCGCGCGGCCATGCGCATCCACCTGACCAACAGCCGAGAGCGGCTGCGCGTGGCGCAGGAAGCGGCACAGCAGACGGCCGCCACCACGCCGCCGACGGCTTCCTGAACGAAATTTCCAGCAATACGCTGGACAATCGTTGTTTGTAGTTGTACGATGACTGACAACACAAACCAGCTGGAGACTTGAATGAGTTTGAAAAGACGCGATCTGATGCTCGGCGCCCTCGGCGGCGGTGTACTTGCAGCCAGCGGCGCTGCACATGCGGCCGACAACTGGCCATCGAAGCCGGTGCGTATTGTGGTGCCTTACCCGCCGGGCGGTTCGTCCGACATCATTGCCCGCTCCATCAGCCAGCCGCTGTCGGAAGCACTCGGCCAACCGGTCATCGTCGAGAACAAGCCGGGCGCCAACGGCAACCTCGGCGCCGACTACGTCGCCAAGTCCAGGCCCGATGGCTACACGCTGCTGCTGTGCGACGTGGGTGCGCTGGCCATCAGCCCATCCGTCTATACAAAGCTGCCGTTCGATCCTTCGAAGGACCTGCGTGGCGTGACCATGCTGGCCTACTCGCCGCACTTGCTCGTGGTGCACCCGTCGGTGCAGGCCAACAGCCTGAAAGAGCTGATTGCGCTGTCGAAAAAGTCGGACATCAATTTTGCCGTGACCGCCACGGGCAGCGCGCCGCACCTTGCCGGCGTGGCGCTCGAGCGTGCCAGCGGCGCGCGCTGGCAGTACGTGCCCTACAAGGGCGGCGTGCAGGCAGTGCAAGACACCGTGGCCGGCCAGACGCAGATCCTGATGAACGGCATGCTCGCCACCTTGCCGCATGTGCAGAGCGGCAAGCTCAAGGTGCTCGGCGTTTCCAAGTCGACGCGCATGCCGCTCATCGGCGAAGTGCCCACCATCGCGGAGCAGGGCGTGACCGGTTTCGAGTCCGGCACGTGGCAGGGTGTGCGGGTTGCCAAGGGCACTCCGGACGCCATCGTGCAGCGCCTCAACAAAGAGCTGATCACCGTCATCCGCTCGGCCGACATCCGCTCACGCCTTGCAGGGCAGGGCGCAGAGGTCGTGACCATGGCGCCGGCCGAAGAAGAGCAGTTCTTCGGCAAGGAGCGCGTGCGCTGGGCCAAGGTCGTCGCCGACGCCGGAATCAAGCTGGATTAAGGCTCTCCCCCAGTCTGCGCGCACTTCGTGTCGCGCGCGCCAACCCCCTTCCGGGGGCACTACCAGCGGCCCGGCAAAGCCGGCTCCGCGGTAGTCCCCGAAAAGAACGGATTCTTTTTTTATTACCCTTATTGGTGTCTCGATGAACCCTCAAGAACTCAAATCCATCATGGGCTCCGGCCTGCTCTCGTTTCCGTTGACCGACTTCGACGCGAACGGGGACTTCAACAAGAGCAGCTACGAGAAGCGTCTCGAGTGGCTTGCTCCCTACGGCGCAAGCGCGCTGTTCGCGGCCGGCGGCACGGGTGAGTTCTTCTCGCTGACGGGCGACGAGTACCCCGGCATCATCAAGACCGCGGTCGACACCTGCCGCGGCGTGGTGCCGATCATTGCTGGCGCCGGCGGCCCGACCCGCTTTGCCATCCAGTGCGCGCAAGAGGCCGAGAAGGCCGGCGCCCACGGCATTTTGCTGCTGCCGCACTACCTGACCGAAGCCGGCCAGGAAGGCCTGGCCGCGCACGTCGAGGCCGTGTGCAAGAGCGTGAAGTTCGGCGTGATCGTCTACAACCGCGCCACCAGCCGCCTCAAGCCCGAAACGCTGGCCGGCCTGGCCGAGCGCAACCCGAACCTCGTGGGCTTCAAGGACGGCATTGGCGACATCGAAGCCATGGTTGCCATCTACCAGAAGATGGGCGATCGCTTTGCCTACCTGGGCGGCCTGCCCACGGCCGAGGTGTATGCAGCGGCCTACAAGGCCATGGGCACTCCGGTGTATTCGTCGGCCGTCTTCAACTTCATTCCGAAGACCGCCGTGCAGTTCTACGAAGCCGTGCGCGACGACGACATGGCCACCCAGCATCGCCTGCTGAAGGACTTCTTCATGCCCTACCTCGAGCTGCGCAACCGCACGCCGGGCTACGCGGTGAGCATCGTCAAGGCCGGCGCCAAGATCGTCGGCCACGACGCAGGCCCGGTGCGCGCGCCGCTCACCGACCTGAAGCCCGCCGAGATGGAGCAACTGAAGGCGCTCATCGACGCGCTCGGCCCGCAGTAAGCAGAACAGCCGAAGCGACAACCACAACAACAACGGAGACAACGACACATGTTCATCAAGAAGCTTTTTCTGGTCGCTGCATCGGCCATGCTGTTCACGGGCTGCGCGATGATGCCCGCGGGCGGCGGCGCATCGGCGGAGCCGGCGGTGGCCGCAGCCGCCGAGCGTCTGCGCGTGGCCATGATCGACCCGACCCCGGCCGCCCTTGGCGCGCTGGTGGCCGACGACCTGAGCTACGGCCATTCGGGCGGCAGGGTCGACACCAAGGACAGCTTCATCGGCGACCTGGTCGCCGGTAAGTCGGACTTCGTCAGCATCACCATCACCGAGCAGACCATCAAGGTGGTCGGCGGCGACACGGCCATCGTGCGCCACACGCTGGCGGCCGATACACTGGATTCGGGCAAGCCCGGCAAGGTGGCGCTGAAGATCCTCGGCATCTGGAAGAAGCAGGGCAACGACTGGAAGTTGCTGGCCCGGCAAGCCGTGCGCATCTAGCATCCACCGTCCACCAGGTTTCGCGCAAATGACAAATCCAGCTTCCATATCTTCCGTTTCCGGCGCGCCTGTGGTCACCGGCATGCGCGTGGTGCCCGTCGCGGGCCACGACAGCATGCTGATGAACCTGAGCGGTGCGCACGGCCCGTTCTTTACGCGCAACCTGCTGATCCTGACCGACAGCGCCGGCAACACCGGCGTTGGCGAAGTGCCGGGCGGCGAGAAGATCCGCCAGACGCTCGAAGACGCGCGCGGCCTCATCGTGGGCCAGCCCATCGGCAAGTACAACGCCGTGCTCAACAGCATGCGCAGCGCCTTCGCCAACCGCGACAGCGAGGGCCGCGGGCAGCAGACCTTCGACTTGCGCGTGACCATTCATGCGGTCACTGCCGTCGAAGCGGCACTGCTCGACCTGCTGGGCCAGCACCTCGGAGTGCCGGTGGCCGCACTGCTCGGCGAAGGCCAGCAGCGCGACGCGGTGCAGATGCTCGGCTACCTGTTCTACGTGGGCGACCGCAAGAAGACCGACCTGCCGTACGAGAGCGACCCCGGCGCCGACAACGACTGGTTCCGCCTGCGCCACGAAGAAGCAATGACGCCCGAAGCCATCGTGCGCCTGGCCGAAGCCACGCATGCGCGCTACGGCTTTACCGACTTCAAGCTCAAGGGCGGCGTGCTGCGCGGCGAAGAAGAGGTGGAAGCCATTCGCGCGCTGCACGAGCGCTTTCCGCAAGCGCGCGTCACGCTCGACCCCAACGGCGGCTGGCTGCTGCAAGACGCCATTCGCCTCTGCCGCGACTTGCACGGCGTCATGGCCTATGCCGAAGACCCGTGCGGTGCCGAAGGCGTGTTTTCCGGCCGCGAGGTCATGGCCGAGTTCCGCCGTGCCACCGGCCTGCCGACTGCCACCAACATGGTTGCGACCGACTGGCGCGAGATGGTGCACAGCCTCTCGCTGCAGTCGGTGGACATTCCCTTGGCCGACCCGCACTTCTGGACCCTGCAGGGCTCCGTGCGCGTCGCGCAGCTGTGCCAGGCCTGGGGCCTGACCTGGGGCTCGCATTCGAACAACCATTTCGATGTGTCGCTTGCCATGTTCACGCACGTGGCGGCGGCCGCCCCGGGCAAGGTCACGGCCATCGACACGCACTGGATCTGGCAGGACGGCCAGCACCTGACCAAGGCGCCGCTGCAGATCGAGGGCGGCTTCGTGAAGGTGCCGACCCGCGGCGGGCTTGGCATCGAGCTCGACATGGACGAGGTCGAGAAGGCGCACCAGCTGTACCTGAAGCACGGGCTGGGTGCGCGCAACGACGCGCAGGCCATGCAATACCTGATCCCCGGGTGGACTTTCGACAATAAAAAACCATGTCTGGTCCGCTGAAGGTTTAGTCTCCCGTTTCCATTTCCGCAGCCGGACACCCAGTGCCCGGCTTCTTTCTTTTCATCGAGCAGCAAGGAAAACACATGCAAAACTTCGACAACCTGATTGGCGGCGAATGGCGCGCGGGCAGCAGCTACAGCCCCAACGTGAACCCCAGCAACCTGGCCGACGTGCTGGGCCAGTACACCCAGGGCGATGCGTCGCACGTGGAAGCCGCCGTGGCCGCCGCCACCGCCGCATTCCCCGCCTGGGCCACCGGCAGCGTGCAGGCACGCTCCGACGCGCTGGACAAGATTGGCACCGAAATCCTCGCGCGCAAGGAAGAGCTCGGCACGCTGCTCGCCCGTGAAGAAGGCAAGACCAAGGCCGAAGGCATCGGCGAAGCCACCCGTGCCGGCCAGATCTTCAAGTTCTTCGCCGGCGAATGCCTGCGGCTCTCGGGCGAGGTGCTGCCCTCGGTGCGCCCCAACATTGGCGTCGAAATCACCCGCGAGCCCGTGGGCGTCGTCGGCCTCATCACCCCCTGGAACTTCCCCATCGCCATTCCGGCCTGGAAGATCGCCCCGGCCCTGGCCTTCGGCAACTGTGTGGTGCTGAAGCCCGCCGACCTGGTGCCCGGCAGCGCCTGGGCCCTGTCCGAAATCATCCACCGCTCGGGCATTCCCGCGGGCGTGTTCAACCTGGTGATGGGCCGCGGCAGCGTCATCGGCAACGCGCTGGTCAACCACCCCGGCATCCATGCCATCAGCTTCACCGGCTCGGTGGGCGTGGGCCGCAACATCGCCATCCAGTGCGTGACCAACCACAAGAAGGTGCAGCTGGAGATGGGCGGCAAGAACCCGCAAGTCATCCTGGACGACGCCGACCTGACCCAGGCCGTGGAGCTGAGCGTGCAAAGCGCCTTCTATTCCACCGGCCAGCGTTGCACGGCTTCCAGCCGCCTGATCGTCACCGAAGGCATCTACCCCAAGTTCATCGAGGCGATGAAGGCCCGCATGGCCAAGATCAAGGTGGGCGATGCGCTGGCACAGGGCACCGACATCGGCCCCGTCTCGTCCAAGTCGCAGCTCGACCAGGACATGGAATACGTGGCCATCGGCAAGGGCGAAGGCGCCACGCTGGCCGCGGGCGGCGAGCTCCTCAAGCTGGAGACCGACGGCTACTACATGTCCCCCACGCTGTTCAGCGAAACGGCGGCCGCCATGCGCATCAACAAGGAAGAAATCTTCGGCCCGGTGGCGAGCGTGATTCGCGTGAAGAACTACGAAGAAGCGCTGGCCACGGCCAACGACACGGAGTTCGGCCTCTCTGCAGGCATTGCAACCACGAGCCTGAAGTACGCCACGCACTTCAAGCGCCACAGCCAGGCCGGCATGGTGATGGTGAACCTGCCGACGGCGGGCGTGGACTACCACGTGCCGTTCGGCGGCCGCAAGGGTTCGAGCTACGGCCCGCGCGAGCAGGGCAAGTACGCGCAGGAGTTCTTCACCACGGTGAAGACGGCCTACACGCTGGCTTGATGTTCCCCCGGCCACCCGCCTTCAGAGCGGGTGGCCGCTGCGCGCCATCGAGCGCCGCAGCCCCAGTGCAAGCAGCACACCCATCGCGCCTGCCAGTGCGACGATGACGGCCGCCGCCGGCCAGCCCATCGAATCCACCGCACCGCCCACGATCACGGGGCCGATCATCTGCCCGAGATTGCTGCCCAGCATGAGCAAGCCCATCGACATCGGTACCAGCCGCGCGCTCGGTGCCACGATGGGTGAGGTGCCGATCAGCGTTGCAGGGAGCAGGCCGCCCGCGCCCGAGAAAGCCAGGCACAGCAAGAACGCCGGCAACGCACCGAGCACCGGCAGAAAGATGCCAATGGCCGAGAGCCCCATCAACGCGCTGGCCACCGCTGCCAGCAGCCAGCGCGCCACGCCGCGTTTCAACAGCACGCCGGCTGCAAGATTGCCCGCCACATTGACGCAGCAGGCCACCGCGCTCAGCGATCCGGCGGCCGCCATGCCTACGCCCATGCGCTCGATCAGCAGCACCGGCAGAAAGCTGAAGAGCGCGAAGAACTGCAGGCTGTAGATCACGAACGAGGTCGCGATCAGCGCCGGCGCACCGGCTTTGGCGGTGGCGGCCGCATCGCGCACCATGCTGATCCATGACACCGGCGCGGCACTGGCGGTGGCACCACGCGAAACGCCAAGCAACAGCAAGACCGCGAGCAGGGTCGCAAGCGCGGCATTGCCCAGCCAGAAGCCGCGCCAGCTATCGAGCAGCGAGCCGCTGAACAGTGCAATTGCAATGCCGGTCGGCATGAAGCAGCTCCAGATTGCAAACGCCAGGTCCTTGCCGCCGGGCGAGACCATGCGCTGCAGCACCGAGGGCCCGGCAATGGTGATCAGCACGAACCCCAGGCCCTCGACGATGCGGCCGGCCAGCAGCATTGCCACGCTGTTTGCCAGCGCACCCGCCGTGCTGCCCGCGGCGATGGCCAGCAGCCCCGCAAGCACCAGGCGCCTGTCGCCGGCGCGCGCCACCCATGCGCCGACCGGCACGGCACCGGCCACGCCCAGCAGCGAGAACATCGCCATCAGCCAGCCGACCATCGAGAGGTCGAGTCCGAAATCGGCGCGCAACTGCGGCACCGCAATGGCGACCTTGCCGACCTGGAGAGAGGCCACCACACCGGCGGCCACCACCAGCGCCACGCCGCGCCAGTGCGTTGAAGAAGACGAGAGGGGAAGGGCGGCGGGCGGGGCGCCGGCCATTTCAAATTGCTTCTGCATGCCGCCACTTTGCGGCGAATGCATGATCAATGAAAGCGAATAATATCGGTCAAGTCAATCGATTGAGAAGATCATGCTGGACATCCTCACGCTGAGCCAGATGCAGATGTTCGTCGCCGTGGCGGACGCCGGGAGTTTTCGCGCCGGTGCCGCGCGGCTGCACCGCGTGCAGTCGGCCGTGAGCCATGCCATCGCCAATCTCGAAGAGCAGCTCCAGGTGCGGCTCTTCGACCGTTCCGGCCACAAGCCCGTGCTCACGCCCACGGGCAAGGCGCTGCTTGGCGACGTAAGGGTCATCCTGTCGAAGGTCGAGGCGTTGCGCTCGCGCGCGCAGGGGGTCGAGCAAGGCATCGAGCTGGGCCTGGCGATAGCGGTCGACACGCTTTTTCCGCCTGATCTTCTGGCCAGCGCGCTGCGCGGCATGCATGCGGTCTATCCGAGCATTGCCATCCGCGTGGAATACAGCTCGATGGGCGGCACCATCGATGCATTGAGTTCGGGACGGTGCGATCTGGCCATTGCGGCCTTCGGCCATGCCGAAGAAAAAATCAGCCGCGAGTTCCTGATGGTGCTGCATACGCTGGCGGTAGCGGCGCCTTCCCATGCGCTGGCCGTCCATGCGCGGCAACGCGGCGCCAAAGGCCTGGACACCGCCGCGGCGGAGCACGTGCAAATCGTGGTGGAAGACCCGAGCACGCTCAGCCAGGGCTACGACATCGACGTGCTTTCGCCTTCGACCTGGCGCGTGACCGACATGTACGCCAAGCTTGCGTTGCTGCGCGCGGGCCTGGGGTGGGGAAAGATGCCCTCATGGCTCGTGGCGGACGACCTGGCCGCCGGAACGCTGGTGCAATTGCCGGTAAGCCGCATCGGCCCTGAAGGCGCAACCAGCCAGCAGTGCCACTTTTGCCACCGTGCCGACAAGACACTGGGCGCAGGCGCCGCGCTGCTGCGCGAGTGCCTCATGGCGGAAGCGAAAGCGGCGACGCCCGGCGGCGGCGCCGCATCAGCATTTCCACGAGCTCGAAAATCCCCTCGCTCAGCAGCGCCAGCGCCGCGGCCGGCAGCGCCCCGGCCAAGAGCAGCTCGCGGTCGTTGAGCGCCAGCCCGGTCACGATGCGCTCGCCGAATCCGCCAGCGCCGATGAACGCCGCAATGGTCGCCGTGCCGATGGCAATGGCCGTGGCCGTTCGAATGCCAGCCAGCAGCGTGGGCAATGCAAGCGGCAGCAGCACCAGCCGCAGGCTCTGCGGCGGTGTCATGCCAAGGGCGGTACCCGCCAGGCGCAGGCCGTTCGGCACTTCGGCCAGGCCGGTGACCGTGTTGCGCATGATCGGCAGCAGCGAATAGAGCGTGAGCGCAATCAATGCCGGCAGCGCACCGATGGCGCCGAGCAGCGAGATCAGCACCGCAAGCAGTGCCAGCGATGGCACGGTCTGCAAAATGCTCGCAATACCCAGCACCGCCGCGCGCAGCCGCACATGCGAAAACACCAGGATCGCGAGCGGCACGCCGATCAGGATCGCGACGCCTACAGACACCGCCACCAGCACCAGGTGCTGCCGCGTGAGCTGCCAGAGGTCGGGCCCGAACAGCTTGGCGGTGAAGCCGCGTTTGGTTTCCCTTGGCTGGGCCTTGCCGTTGTTGCCGGCGCCGGCCAGGAAGTCGCGCGCAATCGCATCGAAGGGCACGCTCTGCAGCTCGGCGCGCGCGTTCATCGCAATCATCGCGCGCTCGTCGATGCGGCCTTCGAGCGCGTGCAGCGCGGCCCATGCCTTGGGCAGCCGCGCAGGCAGGTCGAGCCGGTACAGCAGCACGGCGTCGTAGCGCGGAAAGTACTTCTTGTCGTCTTCGAGCACGCGCAGGCCCAAGTGGTCGATCTTGGCGTCGGTGGTGTAGATGTCGATCGCATCGATCTGCTTCGCGGCCACGGCTTCGTAGGCCAGGCCGTGGTCGAGGCCGGTCGGTGTCTGCGTGAAGCCGTAGCGTGCTGCAAGTCCCTTCCAGCCGTCGGCGCGGCCGATGAACTCGTTCGACAGGCCGAGCTTGAGTTCGGGGTGGCGCGCCAGGTCGCTCAGCGTGCGCAGGCCGAGCCGTTCGGCATCGGCTGCGCGCACCGCCAGCGCATAGCCGTCGTTGAAGCCCAGCGGAACGGCCACGCCCAGGCCCAACGGCGCCAGCGCCGCATTCATGGCTTCGCGCGTGTCGGCCGGCGAGCCCTTCAGGATTTCGAGCGCAATGGTGCCGGTGTATTCGGCATACACGTCGATGGCACCCGAACGCAGCGCCTCGTAGACGATGGCGGTGTTGCCCAGGCCCTGGCGCACCACGGGCGGCGATGCGGTGTGCGGCGCCGCCGTCTGCGCGAGCAGCTCGGCCAGGATGTACGACTCCGTGAAGCGCTTGGAGCCGACGCGCAGCGTGCCGTCGGCCGGCTGCGCCGATGCGGTGGCGCCGAGCCAGGCCAGGGTGAACAACAGCCAGGCGGTGCGCAGGATGCGGTGGGGCAGGTGCATCGGGGGCCAGTGTATAGAGATCGAAGGCGGCCAGGGTGCACCCGCCAATCTCCTACAAACCTTGGTGCGGGCAACCGATGCTTTGTAGAGGCGGGCTCATCCATAGTGGCTGCCATGAACAAGAAAACCCATCTCTTGCCCGGCCCTGACGTTCACGGCCTGCGCGAGCTCCCCGGGCTGCGGGTGGAGGGCTACAGCCTGCAGTTGCGCGACAAGGACGGCTTTGTGGGCGACCAGGCCAGCCAGACCGCGTTTCGGGAACTGCTCGAGCGCTGGCGCAAGCGCCGCCGCAAGACAGGCACCGACCCGCTCGGCAAGGAGCACTCGCGCGACCTCAGCAAGAAGCAGCTCGACCGCGTGCTGCAAAAGACCTCGGCCGCCGGCGACCTGATGCATGGCGCCATCGAGGAATTTGCCGAGGAGCTGGCCTTCGTGATCCAGCGCTTCACGCGGCAGCCTTCATGGAAGAAGGTGGAGCGCATCGTGGTGGGCGGCGGCTTCATCGAAAGCGACGTGGGCGAGCGCGCCATTCTGCAAACGGCAGCCATTCTTGAGGACATGGGTGTGCACGTTCAGCTTGGCCGGCTGTCGCACGATGTGGACGACGGCGGCCTGATCGGCTGGGTGCACCTGACCCCGCGCGCCATGCTGAAGAAGCACGACGCCATTTTGGCTGTGGACATCGGCGGCACCAACGTGCGCTGCGGCATCGTGAAGACGCGCCGGAGCAAGGCCTCGGACCTGTCGCAGGCCAAGGTGGTGCGCAGGGAGAAGTGGCGCCATGCGGACGAAGGCCCGAACCGCACCGACATGGTCGAGCGCATCGCGCTCATGCTCGAGGACATGGTTCGCTATTGCGAGCGCAAGGACATCCGCCTCGCGCCCTTCATCGGCATTGCGTGCCCGGGCCTGATTCGCAAGGACGGCTCGATCGAGCGCGGAACGCAGAACCTGCCGGGCGACTGGCAGAGCCGCGCATTTCACCTGCCCAGCGCGCTGTGGCGCCGTATGCCGATGATCGGCTCCGGCCCCACGCTCATCCTGATGCACAACGACGCGGTGGTGCAGGGGCTGAGCGAGTTGCCGTTCATGCGCGACGTCTCCCACTGGGGCGTGCTGACCATCGGCACCGGCCTGGGCAACGCGAGCTTCACCAATACCTTCTAGCCCGGTGCACCGGAAGCGCCGGGTGCGCCCGAAGCGGGCGGAACATTGCCGCCGAGGGCCTTGTAGATGGCCACCAGCCCCACGGCCAGCCGGCTCGTGCTTTGCGCCTGGTCGCGCCGTGCCTGCAGCAGCGTGCGGCGGGCGTCGAGCTCGACACCGAAATCCGTGAGCCCGTTGGCATAGCGCGCATGCGCCAGCGTGAGCGCGTCGCGGCTGTGGCGTTCGCGCTCGGCCAGCTCGGTGTGGCGCTGGCGTTCGGCGGCATAGGCGCTCAGCGCAGAATCGATTTCGTGCCATGCCTTGAGCACGGTCTGCTGAAAGGCCACCGCGGCTTCCTGCTGCTGCAATTCACGCAGCGTGATTGTGCTCCGGCGCCGGCCATTGTCGAAGATGGGCAGGCTGATGGAAGGGCCGACATGCCACTGCCGGCTGCCCCATTCGCCAAACCGCTCGCTGCCCACCGATTCGAAACCGAAGCCCGCGCCCAGTGTCACGCGCGGATAGAGGTCGGCCACCGCCACGCCGATGCGTGCGGTGGCGGCATGCAGCTGCGCCTCCGCCGCGGCAATGTCGGGCCGGCGGCGCGCCAGGTCGGAGGGCAGGCCCAGGGCCAGTTCGGGCAGGGGCGATGCCTGCAGCGCCTCGGGTGTATCGCTTGCACGGCCGGCATCCGGCGCGGCGAGTTCGGCGTTCAGCGTGCCGGGCATGGCGCCGGTCAGCAGCGTGATCTGGTTCATGGCCAGCGCCTCCTGCTGCAGCAGCGCCGGAATGCGCGCCTTCAGTTCGGCCAGTTGCGTGCGCTGCCGCGTCGGATCCAGGTCGGTGACCAGGCCGCCGTTGGCACGCGCCTGCACCAGTTCGAGCGATTCGGCCGCGGCTGCAATGTCGGCGCGTGCCAGGCGCAACTCGCGCTGCGCACCGCGCAGTTCGAAGTAGTTGCGTGCCACCTCGGCCTGCACGCTGAGCTGCACCTGGCGCAGCAGCGCCGCCGATGCGCCCGTGTCCGCATCGGCGGCTTCGATGCTGCGGCGGACGCGGCCCCACAGGTCGATTTCCCACGACGCGTCGAAACCCGCCTGGTAGAGGTTGTAGGGCTCGCTGAGCGTGCGGATCAACTGGTCGCGGTTGGACGCCGACGAACCGAGCGCATCGATCATCCGCGTGGCCGTGCCGGTCTCGCTTTGCCGCTGCCGGTTGACGCCGGCGCTGGCATTGAGTTGCGGGCCCTGCTGTGCCGCTGCCGCCGTGCGCTGCACGCGGCTTTGCGCAAAGCGCAGGGCGGCGGTCTGCAGGTCGTGGTTGGCCGCGAGCGCAAGCGCCTGCAGGCGGTCGAGCAGCGGATCGTTGAAGGCTTTCCAGTCGCCGGACGCAATGGCCGTGGGCGCCGCAGTTCGCTCAGCTCCCAGGAGCGCCGGGGAGCCGCCGTGCCATGCGGACCAATCGGCCGGCGCCTGCGCTTGTGCGGGCCGGTGGTCGGGCCCCACGGCACAGCCCGCAAGAAGAAGCGCGAGCGCGGAACAGGAGAAGGAGAAGAAGGAGGAGAAGAGGAAGGTTCGTGATGCGGACATGCAAGGCTCCCGGGTTCAGGCCAGGCGATGGCGAAACAGCCAGGCTGCCAGCGGCAGCGTGACAAGGGCGATGATCGAAAGCGGAATCAGGTTGTGCCACACCGTGGCCAGGCCCACGCCCTCCAGGTACACGCGCTGCACCAGGTCGATTGCAAAGCGCAGCGGGTTGGCCATGGTGATCACCTGCAGCACGTGCGGCATGTTGCGCACCGGCGTGGTCAGGCCCGACAGCAGCATCATCGGCATCAGCAGCACGAAGGTGTAGAGCATGGCCTGCTGCATGTTGGCCGACACCGCCGAGATCGACAGGCCGATGCCCACGCTGGCGACGGTGAAGAAGATCAGCCCGGTATAGAGCGTGGCCAGCGAGCCCGCCATCGGAATGCCGAACCAGAACAGCGCCACCAGCAAGATCAGCGTCGACTGCGCAAGGCCGACCAGCACCGGCGGCAGCGCCTTGCCGACCATGATCTCGAGCGGCGACATCGGCGTGACCAGCAGCTGGTCGAAGGTGCCTTGTTCGCGCTCGCGTGCCACCGATAGCGCGGTGAGCAGCAGCGTCTGCAGCATGCTGAGCGCGGCGATCAGGCCGGGCAGCAGGTTCCAGCGCGTTTCAAGGTTCGGGTTGAACCATGCGCGCGATTCGATGGTGAGCGGCGCCCCCGGTGCGCCGGCGCGCGTGCGCAGCTGCGCGTTGTAGCGCTCGACCACCGATCCCACGTAGCCGGCCGCCGAGCCCGCGGTGTTCGAGTTGCGCGCATCCAGGATCAGCTGGATGGCCGCGGGCTGGCCGGCGCTCAGCCGCTGCTCGAAGTCGGGTGCGATCTGGATCACCATCAGCGCCTTCTCGGTGTCGATCACCTCGCGGATATCGGCCTGCGTGCGCAGCGTGGCCACGCGATGAAAGACGCCGGTGCTGTCCAGGTGCGCAATCAGCTCCGTCGACGCACCCGTGCGGCTCTGGTCGAGCAGCGCATAGGGCACGTTCGACAGGTCGTACGTGGCGCCGTACCCGAAGATGAGGCTTTGCATGATGGCCGGAACAAACAGGATCACGCGGCTTGCCGGGTCCTTGAGGATCGCGAGCAGCTCCTTGCGGCAGAGGTTGGCAACGCGCAGAAGAAAATCGGTCATGGAACGGTCCGTCCTTCAGTCGAGGCTCTTGCGCGTGACAGCGCGGGAAAGCAACAGCAGCCCGACCGCATAGGCAACAAGGATTGCGCAGTTGCGCCAGATCAGCGGCCAGACGTCGCCCGCGAGGAACAGCGTCTTGATCAGGTCCATGAAGTAGGTGGCCGGCAGCACATGGCCGATGGCGCGCACCACGGCGGGCACATTGCGCAGGTCGAACAAAAAGCCCGACAGCATCATCGAAGGCATGAAGGTTGCGATCAGCGCCACCTGGCTTGCAAGAAACTGGTTGCGTGTGACGGACGAGATCACGAGGCCCAGGCTCACTGCCACGATCAGGTAGAGCATCGAACTGAGCACCACCGCCAACAGCGAGCCGACCATGGGCACCGCGAACAGGAAGCGCGCGGCCAGCAGGCACAGCACCAACCCCAGCATGCCGACCGCAAAGTACGGAATGATCTTCGCCACCAGTATTTCCACCGGCCGCACCGGCGTGACGAACAGCGCCTCGAGCGTGCCGCGCTCCCATTCGCGCGCCATGACCAGCGCGGTAAGAAATGCGCCGACCAGCGTCATGATGAGCACGATGAGCCCGGGCACCAGGTACCAGGTGCTGGTGTTGGCGGTGTTGAACCACATCCGCTGCTCCACCGTCACGCGGCCCGCGGCGGCTGTGGCTGCGCCTGCGGTGCCGCCGCCGCGGTCGGCCTGGCGCACGGCCGACTGGCCCAGGGCGCCGCTCACGTAGGCGAGGATGATGGTCGCGCGCCCCGCGTCGGCGCCGTGCACGATGAGCTGCACGCGCGCGTTGCCCGCGGCCAGCGAGCGCGAAAAGTCGGCCGGCACG
Source organism: Variovorax sp. CCNWLW235 (assembly GCF_037204085.1). Classification (NCBI taxonomy): domain Bacteria; kingdom Pseudomonadati; phylum Pseudomonadota; class Betaproteobacteria; order Burkholderiales; family Comamonadaceae; genus Variovorax; species Variovorax sp. CCNWLW235. The sequence continues at coordinate 61,197 of NZ_JBBCBW010000027.1, forward strand.
CGCACGATGCCGTCGATCTTGCGCTCGCGCATCAACGCCTCGGCGTCGTGCATGGAGCCGAGCAGCACGGGCGCGATGGTGGGCGAAAGCTGCAGGCCTGCAATGGCTTCATGCGCCGTGGGCGAGGCGTCCTCGAGCACCACGCCCACCGGCGCGTTCTTCACGTCGAGCGACATGCCGTATCCGAAGATCAGGATCAGCACCATCGGCAGCAAAATGCCGATGGCCAGGTTGCTGCGGTCGCGCAGCAGCTGGCGAAACTCCTTGCGCGTGAGAGAGACCAGCCGGGTCCAGAAGCCGCTCATGCCGCCACCTTCTCGCTTTCCTTCTTGCTTTCCTGCTCGCTTTTTTTCTGGCGCTCTTCCCGCCGGGCCTTCTCGACGATGCCGATGAACGCCTGTTCCATGTCGATGCGCTGGTCGCCAGGCTCGCCGTCTAGCGCCTGCACCCGCACCTCCAGCGGGGTGCCGATGGCAAGCACCTTGCCTGCATCCTGGATCACGATGCGGTCGCAGTACTCGGCCTCTTCCATGAAATGGGTCGTGATGACGACAGTGGTGCCGCCTTCGGCCAGCGCGGTGATGCGACGCCAGAACTCGCGGCGCGCGAGCGGGTCGGCGCCGCTCGTGGGCTCGTCGAGAAAGAGAATCTCGGGCTCGTGCAACAGGCCCGTTGCCATGGCAAGGCGCTGCTTGTAGCCGCCGGGCAGCTGCCCGCTGGGCGCGTCGAGTTCGCCCTGCAGGTCGAACTGGCGCAGCACTGTGTCCATGCGTGCTTGCAGCTTCTGTCCGCGCAGGCCGTAGGCGCCGCCGAAGAACGAGAGGTTCTCGCGCACCGAAAGATTGCCGTAGAGCGCGAATTTCTGCGACACGTAGCCGATCCGCTGCCGGGCCTGCGCACGCGCATGGCGCAAGTCGACGCCGGCCACGCGCAGTTGGCCGCCACTTGCGGGCAGCAGGCCGCAGAGCATGCGAAAGGTGGTGGTCTTGCCCGCGCCGTTAGGCCCGAGCAGGCCGAAGATCTCGCCGCGCCGCACAGAAAAGCTGGTGCTTGCCACGGCCACGAAGTCACCGAAGCGGCGCACCAGGTCTTTCACTTCGATGACTACTTCGCCGGGCTCGCCCGCGGCCGGTGCAAGCTCGCCCGCCGCCGCCGATTGCTTGATTTCGGCGGCAGGGGCCTGCTGCGTGCGCAGCAGCGTCATGAAGCCGTCTTCGAGCCGGGGCGGCACCGGCTCGGCACGGGCGCCGGCCAGCAGCGCCGCAAGCGCGGCGTCGCCGGTGCCGGGCCGGCGGATGAAGCGGACCTCGCCGCCGTGCGGTACGGCATCGACGATGTCTTGCTGCGCATCGAGCAGGCGGGCCTGCATCAGGCGCGGTGCCTCGCCCGGCGGCGGCGTGGCGACGAAGCACAGGCCCTCGGCGCGGTCGCGGATCTCGGCCGGCGTGCCCTCTGCGATCAGCTGGCCTTCGCGCAGCACGAACACGTGACTGCAGCGCTCGGCCTCGTCGAGGTACGCGGTGCTCACGATGACGGAAAGCTGCTCTTCGTCGACCAGCTGCTGAACGATCTGCCAGAGCTCGCGCCGCGAGAGCGGATCGACGCCCACGGTGGGCTCGTCCAGCAGCAGCAGGTCGGGCGAGCGCACCAGCGTGCAGGCCAGGCCGAGCTTCTGCTTCATGCCGCCCGAGAGCTTGCCCGCGGGGCGGTCGGTAAAGCGGCCGAGGTCCGTCATTTCCATCAGCCGCGCATAGCGTTCGCGCCGCTTGGCCGGCGGCACGCCGTGCAGGTCGGCGTACAGGTCGAGGTTCTCCTGCACGCTCAGGTCTTCGTAAAGGCCGAAGCGCTGGGGCATGTAGCTGATGCGATCCTGCACCGCCTGCGGGTCGGCGGAAACATCGATGCCCAGCACGCGCAGTGCGCCTTCGTCGGCACGCATCAGGCCGGCCATGAGCCGCAGCAGCGTCGTCTTGCCCGCGCCGTCGGGCCCGACCAGCGCGGTGAGCGTGCCGGCGGGAATTTCGAGCGACACGTCGTTGAGCGCGTGCACGGCCGTCTTCGACGCCTTGACCACAAAGCGCTTGTGCAGCGAGCGTCCGCTGACGGCAAGCTCAGCGCGCAGCATTCAACGTCCCTCCGAGCATGCGGTCTTGCTCCTTCCCCTTTCGGAGGAAGGTTGGGATGGGGGCAGGGCAGAGCGCCCGATGGACACGCCGCTTGCCCCCACCCCAGCCTTCCTCCGAAAGGGGAGGGAGCAACGCGCGAGGAGCAATGAGTTTTGTCATCACGGCCTGCCGTTCGAAGTCAGCTGAAGCCGCACGGTCGCCGGCATGCCGAGCCGCAGCCGGTCTTCCTTGTCGTCGACCATCACGCGGATTTCATACACGAGGCTGCTGCGCAGCTCTTCGGTCTGCACCGTCTTGGGCGTGAATTCGGCCACCGAGGAGATGTAGCCCACCTTGCCCCCAACCGGCTGGTCGGGATGGCTGTCGGTGGTCACGCTCGCCTGCTGGCCGGGTCGCACGCGGCCGAGGTCGGGTTCTGCCACGTAGGCCCGCACCCACTTGGGATCGGTGATGGCCAGCGTGAAGGCCGGGCGCTGCGGCGAGGCCATGTCGCCGGGTTCGAGCAGGCGGGCGCGCACCACGGCATCGATGGGCGACTTGAGCTCGGCTTCGGCCAGCTGGTGGTTCATGAGCGCGAGGTCGGCGCGGGCCGATTCGAGTTGCGCCTGCGCCTGCGCGATGTCTTCCTTGCGCGGACCGGCCACCGCCAGCTGCTGTGCCTTGCGTGCGTTGTCCAGCTGCGCCAGCGCCACCTTGCGGCGGGCCTGCGCGCTGTCGAGGTCCTGCTGGCTCACGGCACGGCCGGCCGTGGTCTGGCCGATGGCCTGCAGGCGCGCGAGCTGCTGCTGCGCCAGGTCGGCATCGGCCCGCGCGGCGGCCACCTGGGCGCCGGCCTGTGCGAGTTCTTCGGGGCGGCTGCCGGTCTTCAGGCGCAGCAGTGCCTGTTCCTGCACGCCGATGCGCGCCTGCGATTGCGCCACGCGCAGCGCCAGCGAGCGGGTGTCCAGCTTGCCCAGCACCTGCCCGGCGCGCACACGGTCGCCTTCTCGCACGGCGAGTTCCGCCACGCGCTCGTTGGCGTTGAAGGCCAGCGAGACCTGGCGCACATCGACATTGCCGTACAGCACGAGCGTGTCGGACGGCGGTGCCGAGCGATGGAAGTACCACCACCCACCCGCCGAAGCGGCGAGCACCACGAGGGCAACGGCGATGAGAGGTTTCTTGTTCATGAGCGGTTCCTGCCGGGTTCCAGACTTGGAGTGGCCGCATGTTATCAAATTGAAATTTGAATTTGAAGTCTTTTTTCAATTCGTTTAACCTAGGGCCATGGCTTCCCGCTCTTCCAGCACCCGTTCTCCCGCTCCACGCCCCACCGCCGCGCGCACCCCGCGCACCGACGGCAACGCCACCCGACTGCACATCCTCGAGACGGCCGGCCAGCTGTTTGCGGAACGCGGCTTCGCCGAAAGCACCAGCAAGGAAATCTGCACACGCGCCGGCACCAACATGGCGGCCGTCAATTACCACTTCGGCAGCAGGGACGGCCTGTATGAGGCCGTGCTCATCGAGGCCCACCGCCAACTCGTGAGCATGGATGAGCTGGTCAGCCTGGCCAGCGTGCCGGCCGACCCGCGGCTCAAGCTGCGCACCTTTCTCACGCATCTGATGGAGATGGGCAGCCAGCCCAGGGCGCCGTGGGGGTTTCGCGTGGTGCTGCGCGAGGCGCTGTCGCCTTCACCGGCGCTGCCGGTGATGGTGCGCCAGGCGGTGCTGCCCAAGGCCAAGCTGATCCGCGGGCTGATCGGCGGCATCATGGGCCTGCCCGACGAGCATCCTTCGGTGCAGCGGGCCATGCTCTTCGTGGTGCTGCCGTGCATCGTGATGACGGTGGCCCCCAAGGACCTGCGCAACGAAGTGCTGCCGGCCCTGAAGAACACCGAGGGCCTGGCGGACGACCTGATGCGCTACGTCTTTGCCGGCCTCGACGCCGTCGCGAAGGAGGCCAAGGCCGGGGCGCCCACCGCTGCTATAGCTGGAAAGCGACGGTAAGCAGCAGCCCCTCGGCCACGTCGCGCAAGAGGCCCGGGCGCCGCGCGCGGTAGGGCTCGCCGGCCGAAGCCGTGGTTTCGATCCACTCGGCCAGCCAGTCGATTTCTTGCGGGCCGTAGAACACCACGGCCGCCTCGTGGTTGAGCAGCAGGCTGCGCAGGTCGAGGTTGATCGATCCGCACATGGCCAGTTCGTTGTCGACCACCACCGCCTTGGCATGCGCCATGAAGGGCAGCATGCGAAAGCTCACGCCCGCGCGGGCCAGGTCGCGCATGGCGCGTGCGCGCACGAAGTCCGCCAGGCGGTGGTTCGATTGCGCGGGCATTGCGATGGTGACCTGCACGCCGCGCCGCGCGGCCAGCCGCAGCGCATCGCGCAGCCCGTCGCCGGGCACGAAGTAGGGCGTGATGGCAAGCACGCGGTGCTCGGCCCGAAAGCAGGCATCGATCAGCAGCGCGTGGGCGGTGTCCTCGGTCTGGTCGGGGCCGCTCGGCAGGAATTGCGCCATGGCGCAGCCCGAACCTTCCTGCACGTCGTCGGCCGTGATGGCGCGCGCCTTGCGTCCGCGCACCGAGCTCCAGTCATGGTCGAACTGCCGCGCCGCCGCCGCGGCCACGCTGCCGCGCAGGTCGAACGAAAGATCGTGCCAGGCCTGGGGGTATCTCTCGCTGCCGGTGAAGTATTCGCCTGCCAGGTTGCGCCCGCCGGACCACAGCCAGCCGTCGTCGGCAATGGTGAACTTGCGGTGGTTGCGCAGGTTGCGCGGCCCGATGCGGCGCAGGCTGAAGAAGGGGCGGAACACCGCGACCTCGCCGCCCGCCGAACGCAGCACTTCGAAGTGGCGGCGCGGCAAGGTCAGCGCGCCGAAGCCGTCGAGCAGCACGCGCACCTTGATGCCTTCGCGTGCGCGCTGCGCCAGCCGCTCGATGACGGCGCGGCCCATTGCGTCGTCGCCGATGATGAAGGTGCACACGTCGATGCGCTCGCGCGCGCCGTCGATCACCTGCCACAGCGCCTCGCGCGCGGCTTCGCCGTCGGCATGCAGGCGAATTGCGCAGCGCCCGGGCGGCGCAAGGCCGAAGCTCTCGATCAGGTCGGCCGCCCAGTGCCCCGGCGGCACCGAGCGCGGCGGCCGCGGCGAGCCCGCCGGGCGCAGCTTGCGCTGGCCGAACAGCAGGTAGGCCGGCAGGATCAGGTAGGGCATGAGAACCAGCCCCATGACCCAGGCAATGGCGGTGGTGGGCGCACGCTGTTCGCGGCGCGCGCGCGTGGTCAGTATGTAGACCAGCAGCGCGAAGGTGACGACGAGAAAATGCTGTGACGGTGAGGGCAGCCAGTCGAAACTCGTGTTCGGCATGCGGCAATGATGCCTGAGGACCGGGTGCCGCCGCCAGCGATCAGCGCGGCATCAGGAACGAGGCCACGTCGCGCCCCTCGGAGGCGAGAAAGCGCATCATCGGCTCGACCACCGTTCGCACCGCGGGCCGCTCGCCCATGCGGCTGCGCCACGCCAGCAGCCGCGGCGTGGCCCCGGTCATGCGGGCACCCTTGCGGTCGGCAAAGATGCAGGCCATGTAGAAGGCGATGTCGGCAAAGGAATAGGGGCCTGCGAGGTACTCGCGCTCGGCCAGCAGGCCTTCCATCTCGTCGTAGTAGCGCGCGCAGGCGGCGCAGGCCGCAACGGCCGGCGCGCTTTGCATGTCGTGCTGCAGGCCGAAGAGCCTGATCACGTTGGGAAAGAAGACCTCGTCGGACTTCTGCTCCAGTTGCCGCGCGCGGGCCCGTTCGGCAATGCCCTGGGGCCACAGCGCGAGGTGCGCGGGGCCTGGGTAGCGGTCTTCGAGGTATTCGAAGATCTGGGTCGAGTCGAACAACTCGACCTGGTCGTCGATGAGCACCGGCACCTGCTGCTTGACGGGGTTCACGCGCAGCACCTCGGGGTGCTTGGGCTCGTAGGCGTCGTTCTTGGTGAACGGCACCATGATCAGTTCGAAGTCGATGCCTTTTTCAAGCGCGGCGATCTGCACCTTCGCGCCGAACATGCTGAGGGGGCCTGAGTAGATTTTTGTGGTCGTCTTTGTCATGCCCCCGACTTCACCAGAAATGCCGCGTCAGGTCGAGCCCCACACCTCTTGTGCCGTCTCGACCACCAGGCGCAGCTTGTTGCGCTGTGCTTCCACCGCAATGTTGTTGCCGTGCACCGTGCTCGAGAAGCCGCACTGCGGCGACAGCGCGAGCTGCTCGAGCGGCGCGTACTTGGCGGCTTCCTCGATGCGGCGCTTGAGCTCGTCCTTGTCTTCCATCTCGCCGAACTTGGTGGTAACGAGGCCCAGCACGACGGTCTTGCCCTTGGGCAGGTAGCGCAGCGGCTTGAAGTCGCCCGAGCGCGCGTCGTCGTACTCCATGAAATACGCGTCCAGGTCCATCTCCTTCAGCAGCGCCTCGGCCACGGGCTCGTAGTTGCCGGCTGCGGCGTGCGTGCTCTTGAAGTTGCCGCGGCACAGGTGCATGGCCAGCAGCATGCCCGGCGGCTTCTGCGCCACCACCTTGTTGATGAAGGCGGCGTAGCGGTGCGGCAGCTCGTTCGGGTCGTCGCCGCGCTTGCGTGCGGCTTCGCGCATGTGCTCGTCGCACAGGTACGCCAGGTTGGTGTCGTCCATCTGCACGTAGGTGCAGCCCGCCGCGGCCAGCGAGCGCAGCTCGTCGCCATAGGCCTTGGCCACGTCGTCGTAGAACACGGGGTCGAGCTCTGGATACGCGTCCTTGCTGATGCCGGCGCGGCCGCCGCGAAAGTGCAGCATGGTGGGCGAGGGAATGGTCACCTTCGGCGTGCGGCCCGCGGACACCTGGCTCTTCAGGTACTGGAAGTCGGCCAGCTGGATGTCTTTGACGTGGCGCACCTTGTCGATCACGCGCATTGCGGGCGGGGCCAGTTCCTCGGTGCCGTCGGGCTTGCGGATGGTGACCGGAATATCGGTTTTCACGCCGCCGAGCTGGTCGAGAAAGTCGATGTGAAAGTACGTGCGGCGGAACTCGCCGTCGGTAATGCTCTTCAGGCCGATGTCTTCCTGGAACCGGACGATCTCGGTGATGGCCTTGTCTTCGACCTTGCGCAGTTGCTCGGGCGTGATCTCGCCCTTGGCGTTCTGCTCGCGTGCTTCGAGCAGGTATTTGGGACGCAGAAAACTGCCGACGTGGTCATAGCGGGCGGGCAGGGCGGCGTGCTGGGACATTGAATATCTCCGTCGTGGCTGTAAACGAATCAAGCATCGTATCGCCTTGGAAACTTGCGCGTCTGTATACATCGGTCTCAGTAATTACCTTGAATTTGGTGATTTTCAGTGGCATTTTTCTGATTTCTGTATACATTGAGTATTCATGAAGACGCCAAAGCCCACTTTCCCGCTGAACGCTTGGTATGCCGCCGCCTACGACGTCGAAGTGCGTCACGCGCTGCTGCCGCGCACCATCTGCAATGAAAAACTGGTGCTGTTCCGCCGCACCGACGGCCAGGTCGCCGCACTCGAAGATGCCTGCTGGCACCGGTTGATGCCGCTGTCGCTCGGCAAGCTCGAGGGCGACGAGGTGGTGTGCGGCTATCACGGCCTGGTCTACAACAGCCAGGGCCGCTGCACCCACATGCCCAGCCAGGAAACGCTGAACCCGTCGGCCTGCGTGCGCAGCTTTCCGGTGGTGGAGAAGCACCGCTTCGTCTGGATCTGGCCCGGCGATCCGGCCAAGGCCGACCCGGCGCTGGTGCCCGACATGCACTGGAACGACGACCCGGGCTGGGCCGGCGACGGCAAGATGATTCGCGTGAACTGCGACTACCGCCTGGTGGTCGACAACCTCATGGACCTGACGCACGAAACCTTTGTGCACGGCTCCTCCATCGGCAACCGCGAAGTGGCCGAGGCGCCCTTCGTTGCCACGCACGGCGACCGCTCGGCCACCGTCACGCGCTGGATGGAAAGCATCGACGCGCCGCCGTTCTGGGGCGGCCAGATCCGCCATGCGCGCGGCTACACCGGCAAGGTCGACCGCTGGCAGATCATCCGCTTCGAGGGGCCATGCACCGTGAACATCGACGTCGGCGTGGCCGAGGCGGGCAGCGGTGCGGTGCCGAAAGACGACAACCCCGGCGACCGCAGCAAGGGCGTGAACGGCTACGTGCTCAACACCATCACGCCCGAAACGGACAAGACCTGCCTCTACTTCTGGGCCTTTGCGCGCAACTACTGCCTGGGTGAACAGCGCCTTACGCACGAGCTGCGTGAAGGCGTGGCCGGCATCTTCCGCGAAGACGAAATCGTGCTCGAGGCGCAGCAGAAGGCAATGGACGAGCGTCCAGACCACCAGTTCTACAACCTCAACATCGACGCCGGCTCGATGTGGGCTCGCCGACTGATCGACCGCATGATCGAGAAGGAAAAGCCCGCGCGCGCCGCGATTCCGATCCGTCCCGTCGAGAAGCAGGCCGCATGAAGGCCGCGGCCAACTCTCCCGTTTCTCCCGTCTCGCCCGTCGAAGCCGGCGATGGCGGCAGCTCGCAGGCCGTGAAGGCGCAGTTGCGCCTGCGCGAAATGATTTTGGCCGGCGAACTGCCGGGCGGCGCGCGCATTGCCGAAGTCGCCATCTCCGAGCAGCTCGGCGTCTCGCGCACGCCGGTGCGCAGCGCGCTCATGCGGCTGGAGCAAGAGGGGCTGCTCGAGGCGCTGCCCAACGGCGGCTATGCGGTGCGCACGTTTTCCGAGCGCGACGTGGCCGACGCCATCGAACTGCGCGGCACGCTCGAAGGCCTGGTGGCGCGGCTCGCGGCCGAGCGCGGCGCGGCGCCCGTGGTGCTGCGCGAGGCGCGCGCCTGCCTGGCACGCATCGACGAACTGCTGCGCGAACCCGCGCTCGACGATGCGGCTTTTTCGCGCTACGTCACGCACAACGAAAAGTTTCATGCGCTGCTCTGCGAAATGGCGGCAAGCCCGGTCATTGCGCAGCAGCTCGACCGCGTGATCAACCTGCCGTTTGCATCGCCTTCGGGCTTTGTGGTCGTGCAGGCCAATTCGCCCGCCGCGCGCGACATGCTCGTCATTGCGCAAGACCAGCACCTGCAGGTGCTCGACGCCATCGAGGCCGGCGAGGGCTCGCGCGCCGAGGCGCTGATGCGCGAGCACAGCCGCATTGCGCGCCGCAACCTGCGCGAAGCGCTGCACGGCACGCCTGGCGCCGAGCGGCGCGCACTTCCCGGCGTGCAATTGATTCGCCGGCGCGGCTGAGCACACGTCCTTCCTGTTCTTTTTTTTGCTGTTGGTGTTCCCGATGAAAAGCGATCTTCAATGGATGCAGGCGCAGGTCGTTGCGCTGCGCGACGTGACGCCCACGGTGCGCGAGTTCGAACTGCGGCCGGAGCCGGGCTTTGCCGCCGCCTATGAGCCCGGTTCGCACCTGCAGGCGCAGGTGATGACGGCCCAGGGCAAGCTGCAGACGCGCTCTTACTCGCTGGTGGGCGAGGGCGATGGCCAGTGCTGGCGCATTGCCGTGAAGCGGCTCGACGACGGCCGCGGCGGCTCGCTCGCAATGTGGCGCCTGGCCGTGGGCGACCGGCTGCAGGTGAGCGCGCCGCAGAACCACTTTTTGCTCGACACCAGCGCACCGGGCTACCTGCTGGTGGCCGGCGGCATCGGCATTACGCCGCTGGTGCTGATGGCCGAGCGCCTGGGCGAGCATGCGCGGCGCACCGGCGTGCCAGTGAAGATGCTCTATGGCGCGCGCCATGCTGGAGAGTTCGCTTATCTCGATCGGTTGCGCGAGGCGTTGGGCGACGGCGTTGCGGCGCATGAAGGCGCAGCGCCCATCGACTTTGCAGCGGCCATCGCCGCGCTGCCGCCGGGCGGCCAGCTCTACACCTGCGGGCCGGTGCCCATGCTCGAAGCCGTCAAGCGCGCCTGGCAGGCTGCGGGCCGCGCCCCGGCGGACCTGCGCTTCGAGACCTTCGGCAGCAGCGGGCGCCTTGCGACGCAGGCTTTCACGGTGCGCATTCCGCGGCACGACCTGGCGATTACCGTGCCGGCCGATTGCACCTTGCTCGAGGCACTGGACGCCGCCGGCGTGGAAACGCTGTGGGATTGCAAGCGCGGTGAGTGCGGCTTGTGCGCCATGGACGTGCTTGCGGTCGACGGAGAGGTCGACCACCGCGACGTATTCCTGAGCGAGCACGAGAAGCAGGCGGCCACTCGCATTTGCGCCTGCGTGTCGCGTGCCGTGGGCACTCTCACGCTCGACTCTTCGTACCGGCCCGACAGCTGAAAACCAGTTGCGCGATCATCGCGCAGTTCATTTATTCATCGCGCAACAAAGCCCCGGCTCGGGGGCGGAGTAGGTGATTGCCTGCTCCGCCGCATGTTGCAAAGTGTTGAAAAATGGCCCCTGGTTCGCATTCCGTCTCTCCAAGGAAAACCTCATGCAAAGACGACAACTCATCCAGACTGCAGGCCTTACGGCGCTAGCGCTTTCCATGTCGCTTGCCAGCGCGCAAGACAGCAGCAAGTTCAAGATCGGCCTCATCCTGCCCATGACGGGCCAACAGGCCTCCACCGGCCGGCAGATCGAAGCAGCGGCGCGGCTGTACATGGCGCAGAACGGCGACACCGTTGCGGGCAAGAAGATCGAGCTGATCGTCAAGGACGACGTGGCTACGCCGGACGTGACCAAGCGTCTTGCGCAGGAACTCATCGTGAACGACAAGGTGAACGTGATCGCCGGCTTCGGCGTCACGCCGGCCGCGCTGGCCGCAGCGCCGCTGGCCACCCAATCGAAAACGCCGCAGGTCGTGATGGCCGCGGCCACGTCGAGCATTACCGAAGCCTCGCCCTACATCGTGCGCAGCAGCTTCACGCTGCCGCAGGTGTCGGTGGCCATGGGCGACTGGGCACCCAAGAACGGCGTGAAGTCAGTCGTCACGCTGGTCGCCGACTACGGCCCGGGCAACGACGCGGAGAAATTCTTCACCGAGCGCTTCCAGCTCAACGGCGGCAAGGTGGTCGAGAAGCTGCGCGTGCCGCTGCGCAACCCCGACTTCGCGCCGTTCCTGCAGAAGGTGCGCGACCTCAAGCCCGATGCGCTGTTCGTCTTCGTGCCCTCGGGCGCCGGCGCGGCGGTGATGAAGCAGTTTCTCGAGCGCGGCATGGACAAGGCCGGCATCCGCATGATCGCCACCGGCGACGTGACCGATGACGACCAGCTCAACGACATGGGCGACGGCGCGCTGGGCGTGGTCACATCGCACCACTATTCGGCCGCGCATCCTTCGCCCACCAACAAGAAGTTTGTCGAGGCCTTCCAGAAGGCCAACCCGAAAATGCGCCCCAACTTCATGGCGGTGGGCGGCTATGACGGCATGCGTGTGATCTACGAAGCGCTCAAGGCCACCAAGGGGCAGGGCGGTGGCGATGCGCTGCTCGCAGCCATGAAGGGCCAGATCTTCGAGAGCCCGCGCGGTCCGGTGTACATCGATGCGCAGACGCGCGACATCGTGCAGGACGTGTACCTGCGCAAGGTCGAGAAGAAGGACGGGCAGCTCTATAACGTCGAGTTCGATGTGATCAAGGGTGTGAAGGATCCGGGCAAGGCGAAGTAATTGCCTTCAGGGCGGCGCACCCGCCGACGGGGTACCTTTCTCCGCGAATGTCCCCCGGCCTGCGGCCTCCTCCTTTATTTCG
>NZ_JBBCBW010000028.1:0-62716 GCF_037204085.1 Variovorax sp. CCNWLW235
GGTGCCTTGCGCAGCGAAATAAAGGAGGAGGCCGCAGGCCGGGGGACATTCGCGGAGAAAGGTACCCCGTCGGCGGGAGCGCCGCCCTGAACAAGCGCCGCCCAAACACTGAATCAGCCTAAGGGAAACCCCGTCTGCCTCGCCCTCACGCCCCCGAGATACTCCGGAAGTCACACCCGGACACCCCGAAGCGGGTCCACTCCAAAGGCGCAAACCCATGGCAGGCAAGAACTCGCTCCATCCGATCCCTCATCCGGCGAAGAAGCCATTCGTCGGCAACCTGCTGTCGATTGGCTCGGACTCTCCGGTGCTCGACATGTGGCGGATTGCGCAGGAGCTTGGCGGGATCTACTGGCTCGACATGCCGGGCATGCCGGTGATCGTGGTGTCGTCGCCCGCACTGGTCGACGAACTGTGCGAAGAGCCGCGCTTCGACAAGAGCACGCGCGGTGCACTGCGGCGGTTGCGTGCGGCGTCGCACGGGCTCTTTACCTCCGACACGCACGAGGAAACCTGGTCCAAGCCGCACAACATTCTGTTGGCCAACTTCAGCCAGCGCGCAATGCAGGCCTACCACCCGATGATGCTGGACATTGCGAGCCAGTTGGTCACCAAGTGGGAGCGCCTGAATTTTGACGAAGAGGTGGACGTGGTGCGCGACATGACCGCGCTCACGCTCGACACCATCGGTTTGTGCGGCTTTGGCTACCGCTTCAATTCGTTCTACCGCGAAGGTTTTCACCCCTTCGTCGATGCGATGGTGCGCACGCTCGAAACGGTGCAGAACCGCCGCGGCCTGCCGCTCGAGGAGCTCATGCTGAAGAAGGAGCTTGCGCAGCAGCGCAAGGACATCCGCTACATGCACAAGATGGTGGAAGACATCATCGAGGAGCGGCGCGCGAGCGGTGCCGACATTGCCACCAAGCCCGACCTCCTGAGCTACATGATCGCGGGCGTGGACAAGAAAAGCGGCGAGCAGCTCACCGACAAGATGATCCGCGACGAATGCATCGAGTTTCTTATTGCGGGGCATGAGACCACCAGCGGCCTGCTCTCGTTTGCCATCTACTTCCTGCTCAACAACCCCGAGGCCATGGCCAAGGCGCAGGCCGAGGTCGACAGCGTGTTCGGCGGCGACACCTCGCAGAAGCCCACCTATGCGCAGGTGAACCGGCTGACCTACGTGCTGCAGGTGCTGAAAGAGTCGCTGCGCCTCTACCCGACGGCGCCCGCGATCTCGATGCGTGCCAAGGAAGACACGACGATCGGCGGGCGGTACACGATCAAGAAGAACAACATGATCATCATGCATGCGCTCGCGCTGCATCGCGACAAGGGCATCTGGGGCGAGAACGCCGACCAGTTCAACCCCGACAACTTCAGCCGCGAAGCCGAGCGCGAGCGGCCGGTCAACGCCTTCAAGCCCTTCGGCAACGGGCAGCGCGCCTGCATCGGGCGGCAGTTCGCGCTTCAGGAGGCAGTGCTCACGCTGGGCATGATCCTGCAGCGCTTCAACCTGGTCGATCACACCGGCTACAAGCTCAAGATCAAGGAAGCGCTCACGATCAAGCCCGAGAACTTCAAGATCAAGGCGCTGCTGCGCGATCCGGCCTCGCGCGCACGCGGCAACGGCGAGGCCGCCGCCGCCGCGCCGGATGCGCCCGCCAAGGCCGCCGCACGCAAGCCGCAGTCCGCGCGCCACGGCACCTCGCTGCTGGTGCTGCAGGGCTCCAACCTGGGCACGGCCGAAGACCTGGCGCGCCAGCTGGCCGAGGCCGGCGAGTTGCGCGGCTTTTCCACGCAGGTGGCTTCGCTCGACGACTATGCCGAGCGGCTGCCGGCGAACGGCGCGGTGGCAATCGTCTGCGCCTCTTACAACGGCGTGGCGCCGGACAACGCGGCCGAGTTCCATCGCTGGCTCGACAAGGCCGACGACGCGCTCAACGGCGTGCGCTTTAGCGTGTTCGGCTGCGGCAACACCGATTGGGCCGCCACCTACCAGGCGGTGCCGCGGCGCATCGACGAGCGGCTCGAGGCGCTCGGCGCCACGCGCGTGCATCCGCGCGGTGAAGGCGATGCGCGCGAGGACATGGACGGCGCGTTCCAGGACTGGAGCGACGCGCTCTGGCCCGAGCTGGTGAAGACCTTCGCCATCCAGGCCGGGGCGGACACGCCCGCGGAGGCCGAGCCGCTCTACATGCTCGAAGAGCTGCCGCCGCCCCAGAAGAACGCGCTGGTCGATGCGCTCGGCGCCGTGGCGCTGCGTGTGGTGGAAAACCGCGAACTGCAAAGCCCCAGCAGCGATGCGGGGAGCAGCCGCTCCACGCGCCATGTCGAGCTGATGCTGCCCGAGGGCGTCAACTACGTGCCAGGCGATCACCTCAGCGTGGTGCCGCGCAACAGCCCCGCGCAGGTGGAGCGCGCGATGGCGCGCTTCGGGTTCGACCGCTCCGCGCATGTGCGGCTCCATGCCGCTGCGGGCCGCAAGGCGGCCCTGCCGGTCGACCAGGTGGTGGCGGTCGACCGCCTGCTGGGCGACTACGTCGAGCTGCAGGACGTGGCCACGCGCAAGCAGATTGCCACGCTCGCTGCCTACACCGAGTGCCCTTTCACCAAGCCCAGGCTCATGGCGCTCTCGGGCAGCGACGAGGCCTCGCAGGCCGCCTACAGGGCCGAGGTGCTGCACAAGCGAAAGTCGCTGCTCGACCTGCTCGAGGAGCACCGCGCCTGCCAGGTGCCGTTCGCGGTGTTTCTTGAAATGCTGTCGCCGCTCTCGCCGCGGTATTACTCGATCTCGTCGTCGCCCTCGATGACACCGGGGCGGTGCAGCGTCACGGTGGGCGTGGTGAGCGCGCCGGCGCTCTCGGGCAACGGCACCTTCGAGGGCGTGTGCTCCAACTACCTGGCGCGCGCCGAAGCCGGCGACACGGTGCACGGCGTGATTCGCGAAACCACGGCCGAAGGCTTTCGCCTGCCGGAGGATGCGCAGCGCCCGCTCATCATGATCGGCCCCGGCACCGGCCTTGCGCCGTTTCGCGGCTTTCTGCAGGAGCGTGCGGCACAGGTCGAACGCGGCGAAGCGATTGGCGATGCGATGCTGTTCTTCGGCTGCCGGCACCCGGAGCAGGATTTCATTTATGCAGAAGAACTCAAGGCCTGGGCGCACCGCGGGCTGATGAAGCTGCACACGGCCTTCTCGCGCTCGGGCGAACGCAAGGTGTATGTGCAGGACCTGATCCGCGAACAGGGCACGGCCGTGTGGAAGCTGCTCGAAGCAGGCGCGGTGATCTATGTGTGCGGCGACGGCTCGCGCATGGAGCCCGACGTGCGCCGCACGCTCGCCGATCTGGCCCGCGAGCATGGGCACGACAGCAACGCGTGGATGGACAGGATGATTGCCGACCAGCGCTACGTGCTGGACGTATGGGCGGGGGCCTAGCCCCTGCGGCTCAGCTCAGGCCTCGCGGTCTGGATCGGGATAGACCAGCGGCCCGAGCAGGCCGCGGTTGAAGGGCTTCCACTTGCCCTCGGGCTGCGCAAGCCGATCGGCCACCGCGTAGAGCACGGCGGGGTGGCCGCCGAGCCCCAGGTGGCTTGCCACCACCTCGATGTTCTCCGCCTTGGGGCCGGGCTTCTCAAGGCTGCAGCGCCATGCAACGACACCGTCGGTGCGGCTGAAGATCGACGTGGTGGGCACGGGCGGCGTGGGCTGCACGAACTTCATGCGGCGGGGGTCGTGCGAGCTCTGGCCGCTCACGCCTTCGTACACACGCCATGCGTTGGTTGCGCGCGGGCTGCCGGAGAACGGGCTGCCCAGGGTGATGACGTTGCGCACCAGGTCGGGCTGGGCAGATGCCAGAAGCCGCGCATAGATGCCGCCCAAGCTCCAGCCGATCACGCTGACCTTCTGGCCGCTCTTTTCATGCAGCGACTTGAGGAGCGCCAGCATGCCGTCTTCCACGCCTTCGCGCGGACCGAAGTTGCGGCCCAGGCCCCAGCCGTGCGCGTCGTAGCCGCGGCTGCGCAGGTAGCGGCGCAGCAGCAGCGTGGAGCCGTCGCCCGCCACGAGCCCCGGCAACACGATCACCGGGTGTCCGTCGCCGCGCGGCGTGAGCTGCAGCAGCGGCCACATCGCGACGCCGGCACTCGTTTCCCAGAGTGCGCGTGCTTCGGCCAGCATCAGCAGGCCCGACGGTGGCGCAATGTGGTCTCGGGTGGCGGTGGTCATGAGGGCGGCGTTCCTGTCTATTTTCTGTTTCGCTGTTGTGTGGGACGAGCATGGCGAACGAAAGTTTCACCGCCTCGTCGGACAACTGCGATGTTTATCCGAGGTATTTGCCCCGCAGGTAATCAAGGTAAGCCCTCGATTCGCTGGAAACATACGGGGAAATCAAGGTGAGCGTGTAAAAAGCCGCCAATCCCGGGTCGGCCTGCGCGAGCGCGTCGCGCCCCGGCACCAGCCGTTCGAACGAAAGCCAGCAGGTGGTGGTGAACACCATCTGCAACGCCAGGATGCGCGCCTGCTCCGCGCTGGTCTGGATCACGCCCGAGGCCACCAGGCCTTCGCAAAGCGCCTGGGCCGCGAGCAGGTTCTGCGCAGTGAGCGCCTGCGCGCGCTGGCCGAGCGCAGGGTATTCGCCGGCCAGGAAAGCCATGTCGCGGTAGATGAAGCGGTATTCGTCGATGGCCTCGAAGCGCAGGTGCAGCGCAAGCCAGAGGTCGTCGATGGCCGCGATTGAGCTGGACGAGCCGTCGAGCACCTCGAGCCGCTGCTCGAAGCGCCGGAACAGCCACTCGACGATCAGCTGCTTGGCCTTGAAGTGGTAGTGCAGGTTGCCCGGGCTCATGCCGAGCTCGGCGGCAATCTTGTGGGTGGACACCGCTGCAAGGCCTTCTGCATTGAACAGCGCAAGGCTGGTCTGCAGGATGCGATCGCGCGTGGTGTTGGAACTGGCCACAACCGGCTGGTGCGTGCGTCGGTGTTCGCTGGGCTTGGGGCTCAGCGCTTGCCGCTGCCGCGCGGGCTGGCGTTCTTTGGTTCGAGCTCGGCAAGGCGTTCGCGCAGCCGGGCCACTTCGGCGCGCAGCGCCTGCACCTCTTGCGCGCTGGGCATGCCGAGCCGCTCCAGGGCTGTAGCTACGCGCTGGTCGAACACGTCTTCGAACTTGCGCAGGCCAAAACTGTCGAGGTTCGGAAAGCCGCGCGCGAGCGGCGCCTTGGCGGAGCCAGCAGCCGCGTCGAACTTGCCCTGGCCGATGCCGAGCAAGCCTTCGATCACGTTGGCCTGGCGCTTGGCAACGTCGTCGCGCACATTGCCGAGCGCCTTCAGGCCCGCGCGAAGCAGGCCCTCGGCGCCGCCGGCCTTTCGGGCCGGCAGCGCCTTGGGTGTGACAGCAGCAGATTTTTTCTTGGCTGCCGCAGCCGTTTTCCTGGCTGCGGGCGCCTTTTTGGCCGCGGAGGTTTTCTTCGCAGGCGCCGCCCTCTTCTTCTTCTTCAGATCGTCAGTCGGATCGGTCGAACGGGGTCGGGTCGCCATGCGTTGTTTGCTCCAGGGTCAGGTCAGGCTGCCTTGCGGGCGGCGGTGCGGCGAACCGGCTTCTTGACGGCGGCCGCCTTGGCCTTCACGGTGCGCACGGGCTTGGCTTCTTCGGTGCCGCTCACGCGCACTTCGATCTGCTTGGCACCGGCCGCGACCTTGTCGGCGATTTGCACCGACACGTTGGCGATGGGCTGGTTCAGCGCGTTGAAGGTCTTGACCACCGAGGTGACCACAGGCGACTCGACACCTGCCACGCGGCCTGCCACGGCTTCGATGCCGCTGGTCGTGCCTGCGGCCACGCGGTCCATCACCGAGACGATGCGGCCGGTGTCGATGTCCAGGCGGTTGGCCAGGAAGCCGTTGATCTTCTCCTGCGCGCCGATCAGGTTGGCCTTGACCTGCTCGCTCACCAGCGGAATCTGGCGGCTGCCCAGGAATTCGCTGTAGCGCGAAGCAGCACCGCCAAGCAGGCGATGCACGCCGGCGCGGTAGGCACCCACCAGGGTCTTGCCGGCGTCGTTGTACTGGCCGATGACGTGGATGGCGGCGGAAGAGAAAGAAGCTTGCGTGGTCATGTGTCGATTTCCTGGAAGTTGAACGTTCGCGGGATTCGCGATGGGGTGATCTTCTTCCGGAGTGCCTAGGCCTGAAAAACTAGAACTGTGGGAAAACTAGTCCAACTGCCCCAATTTCCGGCCAAGGGCCTGCCGATCATCATGCCGCAGCAGCCACCCTGGCGCGCTTGGCAGCCGGCGCGGCGGGCTTGCGCGGCGCGGCCTTGCCCGGGGCCGTCTTGATTGGCGCCTTCCTGGCGGGCGCCTTGGCGGCCGTTGTCTTTGCCGCCGCCGGCTTCTTCGCCGCGGCCTTTTTCGCAGCCGGCTTCGGCACGGCCTTCGGGACGGCCTTTGCAGCGGGCTTGGCCGCAGCCTTCACCACGGGCGCCGGCTCGGGAGCCGCCGCCTTCGCGGGCGCAGCACCCGCACCCGCCGGATGTGTCTGCGTCAGGTCCATCAACAGCTTGTGCTCGGCCAGCATGTAGTCGCCGATCTCGGTGATGTCCGGCACCGCGCGGCGGCAGGCGATGAGGCCGTAGTCCATCCGCCCGTTGTAGCTCTGCACCGTCACGTTCAAAGCCGTGCCGTGGCTCGCAATGGACACCGGGTAGTAGCTGGTGACCAATGCGCCCGCAAAGTACATGGGGAACGGCGCGCCCGCCACGTTCGAAATGGCCACGTTGGCCGCCGGCGGCAGCAGGTTCACAAGCCCCGAGCGGCCGACCATCGACGCAATGCCCGACACCAGCCAAGGCGCCGCGAAGGTCGGAAAGTCGTCCAGGATCATGGCCTTGAAGCGGTTCATCGTCGACTTCGATGCGTTCGACGACGCGTTGATCGCCTTCAGCCGCTGCACCGGGTCGGTGATGTCGGTGGCCAGGCTCACCAGGATCATGCTGGCCTGGTTGTTGGCGGTCTCGTCGCCGGCTTCGCGCAGGCTCACGGGCACGCCGGCCACCAGCGGCTTGGCGGGCAACTCGTTGTTGTCGGCCAGGTAGTGGCGCAGCGCGCCGGCCACCGTGGCCATGACCACGTCGTTGAGCGACACGCCGAAGTGCTTGGCGATGTGCTTGGTCTCGGCCAGCGAGATGGTGCGGCCCGCAAACGTGCGCTGGTTGGTGATCGACACGTTCAGCGAGGTGCGCGGCGCAAACAGGTTGAACTTCTTCGGCGCGGTGGCGGCGTCTTTCTCGGCCGCTTTTTCGTCGGGCTTGGCCAGGCCGCCAAGTGCCCGCGCAATGGCCGGCGCCATCTTGAAGAGCTTGACGTACTGCTGCGCCGTGTTGCGCAGCGCCGCGGTCGCAAGCTCGGCCATGCCAAGCTGGTAGCCGCTGCTGCGCGGGCGTGCGCGCGGCGGCTTCACCACGCGCCCCGTCGCCTCCAGGTCGAAGATGGCCTTGCCGAGCGCCACGCCGGCCTGCCCGTCGATGCCTGCATGGTGCACCTTGGTGTACAGCGCCACCTGGCCGCTCTTGAGCCCGTCGATGATGAAAAACTCCCACATCGGGCGACTGCGGTCGATGAGCGTGGAATGCAGCCGCGCCACGTATTGCTGCAACTGCCGGTTGGTGCCGGGCTTGGGCAGCGTGATGTGGCGCACGTGGTAGTCGAGGTCGATGTCGTCGTCTTCCACCCACACCGGGTTGGTCATGTCGAAGGGCATGAGCGCGAGCTTGCGCGTGAACACGTCGGCCAGGTGGATGCGGCTGGCCATGAACTGCTTGGCGTCTTCGTAGAAGTCGCCCTTGTAGCCCTTGGGCAGGTCGAGCACGTTGAGCGAGCCCACGTGCATCGGCATCTCCGGGGTCTCAAGGTGCAGGAAGGTGGCATCAAGACCGCTCAGGTGTTTCATGTGACATGTCTCCTTGTGTGCGCAGGCGCCGTTCGGCAGGATACCCGTGGGCAGCCTCGCGGACCGGGGCGAAAACGTCGAACGCGGGTTTGTCCCGAGCTCATGCACGCGCTATGAATTCAATAGCTTCCGCCCTGCCGCAGGGGGCATGCACGCTTTCACACCGGATTCGTACACTGCGGCCATGACCTCAACCTCTTCCATGCAGACCGACGAGTTCCTGTGGCTCGAAGACATCGACGGCGGCGAACAGCTCGACTGGGCCCGGCAGCACAACGCGAAGACGGTGCAGCGCTACGCGCAGTCGCCCTCCTTCGAGCGCCTGGAGAAAGGCATTCTCGAAGTGCTCGATTCGGACGACCGCATTCCGATGGTGCGCAAGATCGGCCCGCTGTTCTACAACTTCTGGCGCGACAAGAAGAACCCCAAGGGCCTGTGGCGGCGCACCACGCTGGCCGAATACCGCAAGCCGCAGCCCGCCTGGGAAACCGTGATCGACCTGGACGCGCTGGCCGAAGCCGACAAGGAAAACTGGGTATGGCACGGCGCGCAATGCCTGCAACCAGAGTACAAGCGCTGCCTGGTTTCGCTCTCGCGCGGCGGTGCCGACGCCAACGTGGTGCGCGAGTTCGACCTGGAGCTCAAGCAGTTTGTCGAGGGCGGTTTCACGCTGCCCGAGGCCAAGAGCAACGTGGCATGGAAAGACATCGACCATCTTTATGTGGCCACCGACTTCGGCCCGGGCTCGATGACCAGCTCGAGCTACCCGCGCATCGTCAAGGAGTGGAAGCGCGGCACGCCGCTGGAGAGCGCATTGGCCGTGTACGAAGGCGGCGCCGACGACATGACCGTGAGCGCCTGGCGCGACAACACGCCGGGCTTCGAGCGCGACTTCGTCTCGCGCCAGATGGACTTCTACGACAGCGAAACCTGGCTGCGCCATGCCGACGGCCGGCTCGTGAAGATCGACGTGCCCGACGATGCCAACGCCGACATCACCCGCGAGTGGATGCTGGTCGAGCCGCGCAGCCCCTGGACCGTGGGCGGCACCACCTACAAGCCGGGCTCGCTGCTGGCCGCGAAGTTCGACGACTACATGGCCGGCAAGCGCGAGCTCACCGTGCTCTTCGAGCCCAATGACACCACCGCGCTCGACGACCATTCGTGGACCCGCAACCACCTGATTCTCAACGTGATGCACGACGTGGTGAACAAGCTCGAAGTGCTCACCCCGCAAGCCGGTGAATGGAAGCGCGAGAGCCTGGGCGGCGCGCCCGAGCTTTCGACCATTGCGGCCGGCGGCATCGACGAAGACGAGAACGACGACTATTTTCTGACGGTGAGCGGCTTCCTGCAGCCGACCACGCTGTACATGGGCACCATCGGCAAGGGCGAGCCCGAGCCGCTGAAAGACAGCCCCGGCTTCTTCGACGCCTCGCGCTACCGCGTGAGCCAGCACTTCGCCACCTCGAAGGACGGCACGCGCGTGCCGTATTTCGAGATTGCGCCGAAGAACCTGCAGGCCAACGGCAAGAACCCCACTCTGCAATACGCCTACGGTGGCTTCGAAATATCGCTGCAGCCCAGCTACAGCGGCGCCATCGGCCGTGCATGGCTCGAGCAGGGCGGCGTGTACGTGGTCGCCAACATCCGCGGCGGCGGCGAGTACGGCCCGCGCTGGCACCAGGCCGCATTGCAAGAGAACCGGCTTCGCACCTGCGAAGACTTCGCGGCCGTTTCGGAGCACCTCGTCGCGCGCAACATCACCTCGCCACGACACCTGGGCGCCATGGGCGGCAGCAACGGCGGCCTGCTGATGGGCAACATGCTCACGCTGTACCCGCAGCTCTACGGCGCCATCGTGAGCGAGGTGGCGCTGCTCGACATGAAGCGGTACACGCACTTGTCGGCCGGCGCCTCGTGGATCGCCGAATACGGCGACCCCGACCAGCCGGAAGAATGGGCGTGGATCAAGGCCTTCTCGCCGTATGAGAACGCGAAGAAGGGCCAGCCCTACCCGCCTGCGCTCTTCACCACATCGACCCGCGACGACCGCGTGGGGCCGGTGCATGCGCGCAAGATGTACGCGAAGCTGGCGGCCATGGGCTACGACGCCAGCTTCTACGAGAACATGGAAGGCGGCCACAGCGCGGCAACGGACAACAAGGAATCCGCCTTCATGGACGCCTTGGGCTACGCCTACCTGTGGAAGCACATCGGGCCATCGACATGAGCAATGACAACGGCATCACCCTCGAACTGATCGGCGCGCCCACCGACATCGGCGCCAGCGTGCGCGGCGCCGGCATGGGCCCCGACGCCCTGCGCGTGGCCGGCCTGCCGGAGGCGCTGGCGCGGCAGGGCTTTGCGGTGCTCGATCGCGGCAACCTTGCGGGCCCGGCCACACCGTGGACTGCCCCTGCCAACGGCCTGCGCCACCTGGACGAAGTGATTGCGTGGAACCGCTCGGTGTATGCCGCGGTCGACACGGCACTGGGCCTTGGCCATGTGCCGCTGATGATGGGCGGCGACCACTGCCTGGCCATCGGCTCCATCAGCGCGGTGGCCTGGCATGCGCGCAAGCGCGGCAAGAAGCTGCGCGTGCTGTGGCTGGACGCGCACTCCGACGTGAACACCGAAACCACCAGCCCGAGCGGCAACCTGCACGGCATGCCGGTGTCGTGCCTGCTCGGCCACGGGCCCGCGGTGCTCACCGGCTGGAGCGGCGAGCGCGCAGCGCTGGAGCACGACGCCATCCGCTTCATCGGCATCCGCAGCGTCGATGCCGACGAGAAGGAGGCCATTCGCACGCTGGGGCTCAACGTGTTCGACATGCGCCACATCGACGAGCACGGCATGCGCACCACCATGACCGAGGCGCTGCAGGACGTGGACGAAGACACCCACCTGCACGTGAGCTTCGACCTTGACTGCCTCGACCCGAACATTGCGCCCGGCGTAGGCACCGGCGTGCGCGGCGGGCCCACCTACCGCGAGATGCAGCTGTGCATGGAGATGATCGCCGACACCGGCCGGCTCGGCTCGCTCGACGTGGTGGAGCTCAACCCCGCGCTCGATGTTCGCAACCAGACCGGCGAAGTGGCGGTAGAGCTGATCGAGAGCCTTTTCGGAAAGTCGACGCTGGTGCGCTGACCGCCCTGGCGCGGGCGTGAACGCGCGGTCAGCCCGGGCTGGGCACCGGCTTCACCGGAAAGGTGGTGGCCGGCGCTCCCGGGTTCAGCGGCGCGGCAGGCCGCGGCGCTTCGGGCGCCACGCTGGGCGCCTCGGGCTCTTCACCGCCCTGGCCTTCCAGAAAGCGGTCGAGCAGCGCAAAGAAGCGGTCGTAGAACAGCTCGTCCGTGAGGGTTTCGCTGGCCACCTTGACCATGGCGTCGTCGCTGCCCGCAAAAGGCAGCGAGAGCGAGCCGATGGCGCCCACGCCCAGGCTGGCCGAGTTATTGACCTTCTTGATGCCGTAGCGGTCTTGCAGCGCGGTGGCAAAGGCCACGGTGCTCCGCTTGCCGGACTTGCCGCCTTCGCGCGCGCACACCACCCGAAACTCCACTTCCACATGCACCTCGGCCGCCGGCTGGAAGCTCTTGCGGCCCGTCACCAGGTCGGTGTTGGCGGCGTTGATCATGTAGCCCTGGCTCAGCAGCGCACGCCGTGCGGCTTCGCAGGTCTGGGCTTCGGTGGCGGTATAGGTGCGGGTATGGGTGGTGGTGGAGTCGAACTCCTCGGTCTCGTAGGAAACGCGGCGCGAGCTGCTGCCGCAACCGGCGAGCACCAGGGCTGACAGCAGCCCGAGCGCGAGAACCTTGAAACGAAAAGCAGAAAAGGCAGGAGAAGAGAAATTGGGGTGCATGGTCGTCATGAAGCGGCGGCGAATGCTAACCGGCTGGCATTGCAGCGCCGCCGGCGAAGCTTCGAGCATTGCGCCGCGCCGGTGTTCCCGGCAACGCAGGAGAATTTTCAGGACCAGTGCAGCACGAAGTGCGCGCGCCCCCGCGTTGCGGCAATGAGCCGCGCGTTGGGCGCATCGGTGGCGGCCACCCAGTCGCGTGCGGCTTCGGGGCTGCGGCCGAACTGCTGGTGGCGCTTCAGCAGGCGCTCTTCACGCACCGCATCGTCGATGTCCACATACCAGACCTCGTCGAGCATGCCCGCGGCGTCCGCCCAAGGCCCGGCATCGTGCAGCAGGTAGTTGCCTTCGGTGATGACCAGCTGGGTCTCTGGCAGCACCGCGATGGCGCCGGCAATCGGCTCCTCGATCTCGCGGCGGAATTCGGGCGCGTAGACGATGGGGTCGCCCGGCCCCTGCCCGCGCAGCCGCTGCAGCAGCGCGACGTAGCCGGCGCTGTCGAAAGTGTCGGGGGCGCCCTTGCGGCCGGCGCGGCCGAGCCGTTGCAGCTCGACATTGGCCAGGTGAAAACCGTCCATCGGCACGACCTGCGCGCGGTCGGCGCCTGCGGCGCGGAGCAGTGCCGCTGCGAGCGTGGACTTGCCCGCGCCGGGCGCGCCGACGAGGCCGAGCAGCTTGCGCTGGCCGCCGGCCATCAGGGCCTGCAGGCGGGCCAGGCCGTCTGCGGGAATCGAGGGGAGTTGTCGCTCGGGGGTGGTGCTCATCCCCCGAGCGTACAGCCTTGCTTCAGCGAATCAGGGGTACAGGCCGCGCTCTTGGCGAGCCATCAGGATGCGCTCGCAAGCAACGGCGTATGTCGCCGTACGCAGCGTGATCTTGTGCTTGTCCGCCGTGTCCCAGATCTGGTTGAGCGCGTTCATCATGATGCGGTCGAGCCGCACGTTGATCTCGTCCTCGTCCCAGAAGAAGGACGAGAAGTCTTGCACCCATTCGAAGTAGCTCACCGTCACGCCGCCGGCGTTGCAGATCACGTCGGGCACCACCAGCACGCCGCGTTCCGCCAGGATGTCGTCGGCCTGCGGCACCGTGGGGCCGTTGGCGCCTTCGAGCACCAGCTTGGCGGATGTCTTCTGCGCGCGCTCGGCCGTGATCTGGCCTTCGAGCGCGGCCGGAATCAGGATGTCGCACGCCGTGTCCCAGAAGGCTTCGTTGGGCACCACGTCGCCGCCCTTGAAGGCGACCACGCCTTCCTTGTTGGCAACGGGAATGAGCTTTGCCAGGTCGAGGCCGTTGGTGTTGACGATGGTGCCGGTGTGGTCCTGCACGGCCACGATCTTGGCGCCCGCTTCGGCAAAGAGTTCGGCCGCAACCGAGCCCACGTTACCGAAGCCCTGCACCGCAATGCGCGCGCCGCGCAGGTCCATGCCCAGGCGGCGGGCCGCCTCGCGGCCGGTAACGAACACGCCGCGGCCCGTGGCCTTGACACGGCCGAGCGAGCCGCCCAGGTGCAGCGGCTTGCCGGTGACCACGCCGGTGGCGGTGCCGCCAACGTTCATGGAATACGTGTCCATCATCCAGGCCATGATCTGGCCGTTGGTGTTGACGTCGGGCGCGGGAATGTCGGTGTGCGGGCCGATGATGATGCCGATCTCGCTGGTGTAGCGGCGGGTGATCTTTTCGAGCTCTTGCAGCGAGAGCTTCTTCGGATCGACGCGAATGCCGCCCTTGGCGCCGCCGTACGGCAGGTTGACCGCGGCGGTCTTGATGGTCATCCAGGCCGACAGGGCCATCACTTCTTCGAGCGTGACGTCGGGGTGAAAGCGCACGCCGCCCTTGCCCGGGCCGCGGCTCATGTTGTGCTGCACGCGGTAGCCCTCGAAGTGGGCGATGGTGCCGTCGTCCATCTCGATCGGCACGTCGACGATCAGCGCGCGCTTGGGGCGCTTGAGCGTTTCGACCCAGCGGGCCAGCGGGCCGAGATACGGCACCACGCGGTCGACCTGCGAGAGGTAGGTGCCCCAGGGGCTGTTGGCGGTCGGATTGACGAAGGAGAGCTTTTCACTCATGAGAGAACCCTTGGTTTGAACGGATGGCCGCAACGATAGACCTCTCGCGCCCGGCGCGCCATGGCTTATGCGCGCCGCGAAGGCGGTTATGCAAGAGAGGTTTGACCCTGCGGGCGCCCGTTCCGGCCCGGCGAAAACAAAGGCGCTCCTTCCGCCGCGTCAGGCAACGGCGCTCAGCAGCGCGGCATTGCCGCCGGCCGCGGTGGTGTTGACCGTGACCGTCTGCTCGGCGCAGAACCGGTACAGGTAGTGCGGCCCGCCGGCCTTGGGCCCGGTGCCGCTCAGGCCCTCGCCGCCGAAGGGCTGCACGCCCACCACCGCCCCGATGATGTTGCGGTTCACGTAGATGTTGCCCACGTGCGCACGCGAGGCCAGCGCCTGGGCGCGCGAATCGATGCGGGTCTGAATGCCGAGCGTGAGGCCGTACCCCAGCGAGTTGATGCGATCGATCACCTCCGCCGGGTCGCTCAGCGCACCGTGGCCCCAGCGCGCAATCTGCAGCACCGGGCCGAAGATCTCGCTGGTCACGCTTTCGATGGAAGGCACCTCGTAGGCCTGCGGCGCGATCATGTTGCCTTCCGCACCTGTTGAAGAAGAAGAAGTAGCCGGCGCCAGAAGACGCTTCGCCTCCGAATCCAGCCGCTTCAGATGGCGCCGGATGTTGTCGGCCGCTTCGCTGTCGATCACCGGGCCCACATCGGTCGACAGCAGCGCCGGATCGCCGGCCACCAGTTCCCCGGCCGCGCCGCGGATCATTTCGATCACCGCGTCGGCAATGCCGTCGTGCAGCACCAGCAGCCGCAATGCCGAGCAGCGCTGGCCGGCCGAACGGAATGCACTCTGCACCACGGCATCGACCACCTGCTCGGGCAGCGCGCTCGAATCGACCAGCATCGCGTTGATGCCGCCGGTCTCCGCAATCAGCGGCACGATGGGGCCGTCTTTTGCGGCGAGCGCGCGGTGGATGACGCGCGCCACCTGGGTCGAGCCGGTGAACACGACGCCCGCCACACCCGGCGCGGCGACCAGTGCGGCGCCCACGGTTTCACCCGGGCCGTGCAGCAGCTGCAGCGCATCGGCCGGCACGCCGGCGACATGCAGCAGCTTCACGGCTTCGAGCGCGACGGCGGGTGTCTGCTCGGCCGGCTTGGCCAGCACGGTGTTGCCCGTGGCAAGCGCGGCCGCCACCTGGCCCATGAAGATTGCCAGCGGAAAATTCCACGGGCTGATGCACACCCAGGGACCGCGCGCGGTGAGCCGCAGTTCGTTGCTCTCGCCCGTGGGGCCGGGCAACGCCACGGGCTGCATGATGCGCTCGGCCTCGTCCGCGTAGTAGCGCAAGAAGTCGATGGCCTCGCGCACTTCGGCCACTGCATCGCCCCAGGTCTTGAACGCCTCTTTCACCAGCAGTGCGCAGAAGCGCGGCAACTCGCACTGCAGTGCATCGGCGGCCTGGCGCAGCATGGCTGCGCGGGCCTCGACCGGCGTCTTGCGCCAGTGGCGAAAGCTGGCTGCACTGGCGACGACGGCTTTCGTCGCGCTGGTCGGATCGAACTCTTCGACCCGGGGTACGGCGGTCGCATCCAGCGCCGCGAGAAGCGGCGCGCGCATCGACTCGACGGCAAGGTCCACGCCCTCGCTGTTGCGCCGCGCGGGCGGCGGGCCGAAGAGCGCCGGCGGCAGCGGCAAGGCGGGGTTCGTCGGTTCGAGCCAGAGCGGGGACATGAGCAGCTCATCGATGTCCACGTCTTCGTCGCCCAGCTGGTTCAC
This sequence comes from Variovorax sp. CCNWLW235, assembly GCF_037204085.1. Lineage (NCBI taxonomy): Bacteria > Pseudomonadati > Pseudomonadota > Betaproteobacteria > Burkholderiales > Comamonadaceae > Variovorax > Variovorax sp. CCNWLW235. The sequence continues at coordinate 15,644 of NZ_JBBCBW010000028.1, forward strand.
GAACGACGAATTGGCGCCGTTCTCGAGCAGGCGCCGCACAAGGTACGCGAGCAGGTCCTTGTGCTGGCCCACCGGCGCATACACGCGCACCGGCGCGGCGGTGCTCTTCATCACTTCGCGGTAGACGCCCTCGCCCATGCCATGCAGGCGCTGCAGTTCGAAAGGTGCCTGCGCCGCCTCGGCCATCTGCAGGATGGCCGCGATGGTGCCCGCGTTATGCGTGGCGAACTGCGGATACACCGCATCGGGCGCCGAAAGCAGCGCACGCGCGCAGGCCAGGTAGCTGATGTCGCTGTGATGCTTGTGCGTGAAGACCGGGTAGTGCGGCAGGCCGAGCTCCTGGGCGCGCTTGATCTCGGCGTCCCAGTAGGCGCCCTTCACCAGGCGGCACATCAGGCGCAGGCCGTGTTTGCGCGCCACCGATGTGACGTGCTCGATCAGTTCGAGCGAGCGCGTCTGGTAGGCCTGCAGCGCGAGCCCAAAGCCGCGCCACTGCGGCTGTTCGGCGGCCACGCGCGCGGCCAGCGCCTCGAACACATCGAGCGAAAGCTCCAGCCTGTCGACCTCTTCGGCGTCGATGGTGAGGTTGAGGTTGGCAGCCGCCGCCAGCTCGCACAGCTGCCACACGCGTGGCACCAGCTCGCGCATCACTCGCGCGTGCTGTGCATATTCGTAGCGCGGGTGCAGCGCGCTCAGCTTGATGGAAATGCCGTCGTTGTGCTCGGGCGCACGCGCCGCATCGGCACCGGCCGCAATGGCGCCGATGGCGTGCGTGTAGCTGTCGAGGTAGCGCAGCGCATCGGCATCGGTGCGCGCGCCTTCGCCCAGCATGTCGTAGCTGAAGCGCAGCGCATCCTGCTTGCGGTGCGCCGAGCGGGCCTCGTCCATGGCCTCTGCAATGGTCTGGCCCAGCACAAACTGGCGCCCGAGCAGTTGCACCGCACGCAGCGTGGCGGCCACCACCGTGCGCGCGCCGAGCTTGGCCATCAGGCCGGGCGGGTTGTCGCCTTCGGGCAAGAACTTCTTCGACATTGCGATGGCGGCGGAAGACAGGCGCGACAGCGTCGAATCGGCGGTGCCTTCGAAATCGGCGCGTCCCAGCTGGTCGGCCGTGAGCGCAATGGCCGTGGCGGCATCGGGCACGCGAAGCAGTGCCTCGGCCAAGCGCATGAGCGCCAGGCCCTCTGCGCTGGAAATCGGGTATTCGCGCAGCAGGCTTTCCATGGCCCAGAACGGCGGCGGGTGGCGGCGCACCGCCTCCACCCACGGCTTGGCGGCAGCGGCCGCCGCAGCCCAGTCGAGTGCGCCTTCCAGCGAGGCGAGCCGGTGAGAGACGACATCCGCTTCAGGGCGGTAAGGGGGAGGCAGGTGCATGGCAGTTCCTTGGTTCTATCCCCTATGGTCTTTGGATATAGGCCGAATCTTTTGCCAAAAAACAAGACACGAACCGGATAATTCACCAATGCCCGACCTGGACCTGGACCGCATCGATCTCCGGCTGCTGAAGATTCTTCAGGAAGACGGACGCATCACCAACCTCAAATTGGCCGAGGCGGTGGCGCTCTCGCCCACCGCGGTGCTGGCGCGGGTGCAGCGGCTCACGCGCGACGGCTTCATCCAGGGCTACGAGGCGCGGCTCGATCCGCACAAGCTCGGGCGCGGGCTCACGGTGTTCGTCGAAATTCTGCTCGACCGCACCACCGCCAACGTGTTCGACCAGTTCAAGGCCGCGGTGCAGGTGCGCGACGAAATCATGGAGTGCCACATGGTTGCGGGCGGCTTCGACTACCTGCTCAAGACCCGCATGGCCGACATGGCGGCGTACCGCGAGTTCGCCGGCACGGTGCTGTGGCAACTGCCCGGCGTGCGAGAAACGCGCACCTACGCCGTGATGGAAGAAGTGAAGAGCAGCGCGCGGTTGCCGCTGGGCATATAGCGCGACAACGCGAGCAAAGGGTAGCGGCGGCCACTCAGTCCGTCGTGTTTTCCATGCGCCTGGTGAGCGTGCCCAGCCGCAGCCATGCAGCCTCAACCTCATTGCTCCGGCCTTTATGGCTGCCCACCAGATCGCAGGCAACTCGAATGCGTGAAGAAGTTGGCAACAGGGCCGCAGTCTTATGTTCGATGGCCCATTGCACAACCTGCTGAGATTGCCCCGGCTTGTATAAGTCTTTCCTTATTAATAGGGAGATGACTCAGGATATGAGCAAAAGCAGGCTACTTATCGCGTTGGTGACACTTTTGGGGGTCTTGGCAGGCGGCTGGGTTCTCTCCAATTACCTTGTTCTGCTCATCCTCGATCTGCGAGACGCACCGCTGGCCTGGAACACGTGGTGGCAATACATTCAGGCGGCAGACCTGCCGCAGTACGCGCCCTACGCCACCAAGATCAAGCTCAGCGGCGCCATAGGCTTCGGCGTACCGCTGCTGGGCTGGGCCGCATTGCTCATCCCGCTCTTTCGAGCCAAGGCCGAATCCCTGCACGGCGACGCCAGCTTCGCCGAACTTGCCGATCTGAAGAAAGCCGGCCTGCTCGAGCAGACCCCGCAAAGCATTCTCATTGGCAAGTACAAAGGCCAGTACCTGTGGCTGGGCGGCGCCCAGCACGTCATCACGGTCAGTCCGACTCGCTCAGGCAAGACCACCAGCATTGCCATCCCGGTGCTGTTGTCGTATTTGCACTCCATGGTCGTGCTCGACCTCAAAGGCGAACTGCGCAAAGCCACCAGCGGCTGGCGCGAGACACAGGGTCACACCATCTATGTGTGGGCCCCGTATGACGACCAGGGAAAGACCCATCGCTTCAACGCCTTCACCCTGCTGGTGGGCATGGATGCGGGCAAGCGCATTGGCGAAATCCAGACCATCGCCGCCATTCTTTACCCGGACGAGCCAGGCAAAGACCCCTTTTGGACGAGCCAGGGCCGCGCCGCCTTCACCGCCTTCGCCTCCTACATGTTCGAGGTGTGGGACAACTGGGGTCGGATTCTCGGGCGCGCCCAGGACCCCAACACCGACGAGAGCTTTCCCAGTCTTGAACGCATCCTGCACCTGTCCAGCGGCGCCGATGGCAAGGGCACCTTGGCAATGCTCAAGGACATATTGAACGACCCGGAGCAGTCGGGCTTCATCAGCACGCAAACGCGCACGGTCTTTGGCAACCTCGCGGGCCTGGCCGAACAAACCTTCTCCTCGGTGATTGCCACCATGCAGGCGCCGCTGCAGCAGTTTCTCAGCCCGGTGCTGGCCGCCGCCACCAACGCCACCGACTTCGACATCACGGCCATCCGCAAACGCCCGACCACGCTGTACGTCGACATCCCGACCAACAAGCTCGACGAAAGCGGCAAGCTGCTGAACATCTTCTTCAGCAGCGTGATCGGCAACAACCTCACCAAGCAACTGGGTGACGAGCCGGATCTGAAATACCAGATGCTCATGCTGATGGACGAATTCACCGCCATGGGGCGAGTGGATGTGTGGGCCAAGCGCATCTCGATCTCGGCCAGCTACGGCGTGCGCGACCTGTGCATCGTGCAAAGCCGCGCGCAGCTGCGCTCGGCCTATGGCGACAACGACGCGCAGAACTTCATCACCAACCATGGCGCACAGATCGTGTTTGCGCCACGCGAGCAAAGCGATGCGGCCGAATACAGCGAGATGCTGGGCTACAAGACCATCCGCAAGGAGCACCGCAGCACCAGCCGAGGCGGTGGCTCCAATCAGGTCTCGACCAACTACACCGAAGAGCGCCGGGCCCTGTTTCTGCCGCAGGAGATCAAGGAGCTGCCCGCCGACGAGGAACTGATCTTCTATGAAGGCTGCAAGCCCATCCGGGCGAACAAGAACTGGTTCTTCAAGGACAAGGTTTTCAAGGAGCGGGCGAGTATGGGGCCGGCGCAGATCAAGACGATGGCACCCAGCAGGCAGCCATCGGTGAGTAGTTTTGCGCTGGATGACATCACTCAAACCGCGTGGGAGGCCAAGGTCCATTCGAAACGACATTGAGCCGGCGAAGGTCGCGGCCGCATAAGACCTCGTCCCAATCACTGAAAAATGCAGGAGAACTCTCATGACCTTTATCAACGAATTCACTCCGCCCGAGGATGTTGAAAAGTACGGCCTTAAGCAGATCGACAAGAAATTTGAGTTTGGAACTACCTCCACTCGTCAATGGACGATTAATAGGGAGCGCGATATATACCTGCGTCATGTGGCGCGCGCTGGGGGCTCAGACATTGAAGTTCGCAACCAACTCAAATGGACTTTTTACTGGAAGGGCCACGAGTTATCGATGCGATTGGATTTGCTCGATGGCAGTGGAGGGGACGGCGAGCCCGGTTGGTCGCACTGGCGGCTGGTGTTGGTGTGGTTCAACGGCGGCAATGGATTACCCGAACCGTTAAAACCTCATAGGCGCGAAATCCTGGCTGATCTCAAAGACGCCTTGACGACCTACCAAGGCGCTGGCGTTTATTCAGGCAACTACACGAGTTACAGCGTCACGCTGGACGTTGATTCGGAGTGCGAGCTGTGAGCGGGCCGTTAACCTCCGATCAAGCCATCGACCTGCTGCACAAGAACCCGGCTGCATACACGACGCCGGATCAGATTCGGACGCTGGCCGCTCGGGTCGACGCCAATGCCACGGGGCGCCTGACCGTGCTATACAGCGGCGGGGTGGGCAAGGGCGTGTGGTCTACCGATGTCATTGAGGGCATGAAGGCCGCAGGCGAAGACGTGCGAATTATCGATAAAAGCGAAGCTGCCAAGTTCATGAAGTCGGAAGATTTCTATCGTGCGGTAGCCAAAGCACATGGCCTACCCGACTCCCGACAGTTAGAAAATGGCAAGTACCGAGGGCCCGCCAGTGACTGGCTCTACCACCCCACTCAAGGCCCATGGGCCGATGCCTCGGCGCGTTTTGCCGAGTTGACCAAAGGCGAAGTGCGCGCGGTGGTCAGCGGCGCCGCACCAGACCGGGTGTTCGGCGCCGTCGAATTGCCACGCGTCATCGCCAACCCGCAGGTCACCACCATCGAAGGCATACCGCGCCAGACCTTGGCGAAGGTCGTGGCCGAAAAAGGTCTGCAACCCGCCTTCGAGATGATGGTTGCAAAGTCCCATGAGAACGTCGGCACCCTGCGCGCGGCGGTCAACGCCTCGGGCATGCCGATCAAAGAGAACGGCGCGCTACTGCTCGACAGCCGCGCCTATCTTCACGGCACGCCCGCTCAAGCCAAGACGCAGACCTCCACCGCCGTCGCCCGCAGCATGGGTGACTTGATGGGGCCACCCAACGCGATGGCGAGCACTGGTCAGGCCCACCTTCAGACTTGGCAGGCTCAGATCGCGCTCGATGCCGGCGTACAGCCGGTGCGCCCTGCGAAGGGCCTGAGCGGTGCGACCGCCGCACGCGGTGCGGTCATTCTGGGCGCTGCTGGCGGCGCGGCAGCCGTCGGCTACGACATTCTCACCACCGGCCAAAAAGTCGCCCACCTCCTCAACCAGGGCAACACCACCGGCGCCCAATCCGAAATCCTGCACTTCGCCGGACGCGCCGGTGGCGGCGCGGCGGGTGCAGTGGCGGGCAGTTCCCTCGGTGGCGCGGTTGCCGGCCCTTGGGGTGCGGTAGGCGGCGGCATCCTGGGCGGCGCCGCCGGCGTCCTCGGCGGCGACAAGCTTCTGGACGCGGCAGACCAGCAGCACATCCACACCCAGCGCGGCAGCGACGGCAACAGCTGGTACTACGACGAACGCCCCGGACAGGGCTGGATGCGCATGAGCGCTGACGAAGGCCCCGGGCGGGCCGGCATGCCCGTGCGGGCGGTGCGCGCAAATGCCCTCCTGGCCGATGAGCTGAACTACAAGGCCAGCAGCACCGCCGTCGAACTGGCGCTCACCCATCCGCGGGCACCCCAAGACCCGTTCAGGCAAGCACCCGAGCGCATCGGCGAAACGGTGCGCCCGGGCATCGGCGCCAGCCATCCGTGGCTACGCGATCCGCAAAGCCATGCCTGGACGCGTCAGGCCATCGCGCCGGCCACGCCCCTGACGCACGGCATGCCGGTTCAGCGCACCGTCACGGCCACCCCGGAGCAGAGCCGGCAGCTGGACGCAGCGGCACAGCGCGTCATCGCGGACAACATCGTCCATAGCCCGCAAGCCATCGCGCAGCGCTATCTGGAGGCCTATGGTCAGCATGGATGGAAGCAGCACGGCCCGGTGCCGGAGGCCGTCACCCACGCCGCCCAGGGCCATGTGCGCGAGGAGCCCCATGCCACGCCCCGGCACACGCCTGCGCAGCCGCAGCCCGCGAGCGGCCACCTGACACCTCAGCAGATCGAACGCATCACCACGCATGAATCGCGCATCGTGCCCACGCCGGGCGGCATGAGCTTTGCCGAGGCGCACCGGCGTCGCGACGAACCCGAGCAGATTTCCCCGGGCTCGTTGCGGCCCGTGGGCAAGCTGGATACATCCCAGATGGACAAGGGCAGCCGGTTGTACCGGATGCACCTGGCGCAGGAGCAGGCCCATATGCGCGACCTGGAGATTGCGCTGGCGCAGGACAGGGAGCGGTTCAAGAACGAACCGAGCCCTCAAAGGACACAGCAGCCTTCGGTGGAGCGCACGCAGGAGCGTACGCCGGAACGCATGCAGGAACGCGTGCAGGAACAGGCGCCGGCCCCAAGCAGAGGAGAGCCTGTGCCGAACCGTCAAAGTGCCCTTGAGGAACGCGCCGCCACGTCCCCGGCTTCGCAGCCGATGGCCCAACCCGCTGCAGCGGCCATGGCGGCGGCGCAAGCCGAGGCCGCTGCGGCACAGGCCCGGGCGGCTGCGGCGCAGGCCGAGTTGGCCGCGATGCGGGAGCAGGTGGCACACCTGGCCGAGCAGCGCAGGCCAGACGGCCTGGAGCGGCGAGAGAGCGATCCGATATCCGCAACTGCCGCAACGGCTGTGGCTGACACGAGCCGCCCGCTTCTGCGCGATTTCAGCGACCCGAGCCATCCCCAAAACGCGCTGTACAACACTCTCAAAGCGGGGCTTCCAGAGCGCACGGATCCGGCGTGGCTCTCGCATGTGACGGCGGCCTGCTACAAGTCAGGCATCAAGCAGCCCGGCGATCTGGGCGATGTAGTGGGCAGGGAAGGCAAGCTTCACATGCGTTCCAACTCATTGTTCAGTCACATCGCCACCGTCGACGTCACGCAGCCCACGCCCAGCGTGCAGCAGACCATGCAGGACGTGCAGCAACTCGACCAGCAACGCGCAGCCGATCGCGCCCAATCTCAGGCACAGGCCGCAGCGCAAGCCAACCAGCAGCAGGGGCCGGCGCTAGCCTGACCGCCGCTGCTCTCCGGGTGCCGGCGCAATCCATGTCGCGCCTTGCCATGCACAAGCCGACTCCCACCTTTGCGGCGGCCGCAGTCAATCGGGCTCATTTCCATCGGATCGATGCTGCGGCCTTGCAGCGCGTTACCAAGGGAGAGTGGTGAGCATGAGACTTTGGCCACGGCCCAGTTGCTGGGCCTGACGCGCAAGCAGGGATATGGCACCGTCTGCGGCCTTTGTTTCGGCGCCCACCGCCAGCTCTCACGCACATGGATCATCACATCTTAAAACCGACATCGATATAAAGATAATGAAATCAAAGAGCGTTTCTCATCCGAAAACTTGGTTCTTTTGTCTGATTGGCACAATTTCAATTAGCGCAGGATTCACTGCATTTGAATTTGACTTTTTAGTTGCACAACAAATATTACTCAGGCTGCTTCAGTCCACGCCAACCATCGCCGAGAGTCCGATCCTTGTGGAATTGTTTCCTTTTAAAGTTTTTGCAACCACAACGATATTTGTTTTTGTTCCACTGCTACTAGGCTGGTACTTTCGAGAAAACTTCGCCGGATATGCATTGGCCACAAGTTCATTCTTTTTAATATCAATCCTCATTTCGTTAGGCGTCTTAGCGGTATACAAAGATTACATGCTGACAGAACTAAGATTGACAATCGTCTCGGAACTCCCTGCCTCTATAAGCAGAACTACGCCTATGACGCTCGGTCAGATTACGGCGGTGACGGAAGTGCCCATCGCAAAAATGCTTTTGACCTCCCCCTTGCTGTTTGCCATTGGGGCTTTTTTCTGGATCAGAAAAAGAACCAGCAGCGCGTGATTAAATTAAGTCCCAGGACACAGGCGGCAGTGCAAGCCAACCAGCAGCAGGGATCGGTGATGCGCGGCCCACGAGGGTGGCGATGCTGTGAAACCACGGGCTGAACGCACTGGCGGACCTGTACACGATCGCGGCCACCCGAGGAACATGATTTCGGCGCGCTGGCGCTAGCGCCAGCCGGGTCGTCAGGCAGGTTTTTGCGGCCGCCCGCCGAAGATGGCCGTGCCGATGCGAACCATCGTGCTACCCGCGCTGACGGCCGCCTCCAGGTCGGCGCTCATGCCCAGCGAAAGCGTGTCGACTTCGATGCCCGCCGCGCGAATGGCGTCGTAAACCGCACGCGCGCGCAGGCACAGTTCGCGTTGCGCGGCGTAATCCGCCGCCGGCTCGGGAATGGCCATGACCCCACGCAGCTGCAAATGTGGCAAAGCCGCCACAGCGCGCGCAAGCGGCAAAGCCTCTTCCGGAGGCACGCCTGACTTGTTGGCGCCGCCGTCCACATTGACCTGCAGGCACACCTGCAGCGGCGGCAAATGCGCCGGCCGCTGCGCCGAAAGGCGCTCGGCAATCTTGAGCCGATCGATGCTGTGCACCCAGTCGAAATGCTCGGCCACGGGCCGCGTCTTGTTGCTTTGCAGAGGGCCGATGCAGTGCCACTCGAGCTCCGCGCGCAGATCCGAAAGCGCCTCGATCTTGTCCAAGCCCTCTTGCACATAGTTCTCGCCGAACGCCCGCTGGCCCGCCGCATGGGCCTCGCGCACGGCCTCCGGACCGAAGGTCTTGGACACCGCCAGCAGCCGGACTTCGGCCGGGTTGCGCCCCTCGGCGGCGCAGGCCTTTTCGATCCGGTTCTTTACTTGCTGGAGGTCGTCGCCAATCATCGTCATAATCGTCCAAAATCGTATCAAAACGTCACCGAACTCGAGTCGAGGATCCCCGTGGACATTACCCAGCTGCTGGCATTCAGCGTCAAGAACAAAGCCTCCGACCTGCATTTGTCGGCCGGCCTGCCGCCCATGATTCGCGTCCATGGCGACGTGCGGCGCATCAACGTCGATGCACTCGACCACAAGTCAGTGCACGCCATGGTGTACGACATCATGAGCGACACGCACCGCAAGCACTACGAAGAGTTTCTGGAGGTCGACTTCTCGTTCGAGATCGACGGCCTGGCCCGCTTTCGGGTGAACGCCTTCAACCAGGCGCGCGGCGCAGCGGCGGTGTTCCGGACCATTCCTTCGAAGATCCTGACGCTGGAGCAGCTCAACGCGCCCAAGATTTTCGCGGAACTGGCGCTCAAGCCGCGCGGCCTGGTGCTGGTGACGGGGCCCACGGGCTCGGGCAAGTCGACCACGCTGGCCGCGATGGTCAACTACCTGAACGAAAACGAGTACGGCCACATTCTCACGGTGGAAGACCCGATCGAGTTTGTGCACGAATCGAAGAAGTGCCTGATCAACCAGCGCGAAGTCGGGCCGATGACGCTGTCGTTCTCGAACGCCCTGCGCTCTGCCCTGCGCGAAGACCCGGACGCCATCTTGGTGGGCGAGCTGCGCGACCTGGAAACCATTCGCCTGGCGATGACCGCGGCCGAAACGGGCCACCTGGTGTTCGGCACGCTGCACACCTCGTCGGCCGCCAAGACCATCGACCGGATCATCGACGTGTTCCCGGGCGAAGAAAAGGAAATGATCCGGGCCATGCTGTCCGAATCGCTTCAGGCCGTGATCTCGCAGACGCTTTGCAAGACCAAGGACGGCCAGGGCCGCGTGGCGGCGCACGAGATCATGCTGGGCACGCCCGCCATCCGCAATTTGATTCGCGAGGCCAAGGTGGCGCAGATGTATTCGGCCATTCAGACCGGCCAGGGCGCGGGCATGCAGACGCTGGACCAGAACCTGACCGACCTCGTGCGCCGCAATGCCATTTCGGCGGCGGAAGCACGCGGCAAGGCCAAGATCCCCGAGAATTTCCCAGGCTGATCCACAGCCCTTCGGAGTACCGACATCATGGAACGCGATCAAGCCAGCCAGTTCATCAACGACCTGCTCAAGCTCATGGTGAGCCGCAACGGCAGCGACTTGTTCATTACCGCGGACTTTCCGCCCGCCATCAAGGTCGACGGCAAGGTGACCAAGGTGTCGCAGCAGGCGCTGGGCGCGCAGCACACGCTGGCGCTGACGCGCTCGGTCATGAACGACCGGCAGACGGCGGAGTTCGAGCGCACCAAGGAGTGCAACTTTGCCATTTCGCCCACCGGCATCGGCCGCTTCCGCGTGAACGCCTTCGTGCAGCAGGGCAAGGTTGGCATGGTGCTGCGGACCATTCCGGCCAAGCTGCCGACCATCGACGGCCTGGGCATGCCGCAGGTGCTGAAAGACGTGTCGATGACCAAGCGCGGCCTCACCATCATGGTGGGCGCCACGGGCTCGGGCAAGTCGACCACGCTGGCGGCCATGATCGACTGGCGCAACGAAAACTCCTACGGCCACATCGTGACGGTGGAAGACCCGGTGGAGTTTGTGCACCCGCACAAGAACTGCGTGGTGACGCAGCGCGAAGTGGGCATTGACACCGACAGCTGGGAAGCCGCGCTCAAGAACACGCTGCGCCAGGCACCCGACGTGATCTTGATGGGCGAAATTCGCGACCGCGAAACCATGGAACACGCGGTGGCTTTTGCCGAAACCGGCCACCTTTGCATGGCCACGCTGCACGCCAACAGCGCCAACCAGGCGCTCGACCGCATCATCAACTTCTTTCCCGAAGAACGCCGCGCGCAGCTGCTGATGGACCTGTCGCTGAACCTGCGCTCGCTGGTTTCGCAGCGCCTGATTCCCACCGAAGACGGCCAAGGCCGTGTCGCCGCGGTGGAAGTGCTGCTGAACACGCCACTGATTTCCGACCTGATCTTCAAGGGCGAAGTCGGCGAGATCAAGGAGATCATGAAGAAGAGCCGCAACCTCGGCATGCAGACCTTCGACCAGGCGCTGTTCGACCTGTTCGAGAGCCATTCGATCACCTTCGAAGACGCGATTCGCAACGCCGACTCGGCCAACGACCTGCGGCTGCAGATCAAGCTCAACAGCCAGCGCGCGCGCAGCACCGACCTCTCCGCGGGCACGGAGCATTTCGCGATCGTCTAGCCGCGTGACTCGGGTGCGGCGTTGGGCTTAAGCTCTCGCCCATGAGCAGCATCAACACCCGAACCTACGAATCCACCCCCGCGCAGACGGTGGCCTTTCTGGGCCTTGGCGTCATGGGCGGGCCGATGGCCGGCCACCTGGCCAAGGCCGGACACAACGTTACGGTCTACAACCGCACACCGGCCAAGGCCGAGGCCTGGGTTGCCGAATTCGGCCCGCCGGGCCGCTACGCCGCCACGCCGCGCGACGCCGCCGCCGGCGCCGACATCGTGTTCAGCTGCGTGGGCAACGACGACGACCTGCGCTCCGTGGTGCTGGGCCCCAACGGCGCCTTTGCGAGCATGAAAAAAGGCGCCGTGTTCGTCGACCACACCACCGCTTCGGCCGACGTGGCGCGCGAACTCTCGAGCGCGGCACAGGCGCTGGGCCTGCATTTCATCGACGCACCGGTTTCCGGCGGCCAGGCCGGCGCGCAGAACGGCGCGCTCACCGTGATGTGCGGCGGCGAGAAGGCAAGCTTTGAGCGCGTGAAGCCGGTGATCAACGCCTTTGCGCGCGCAGTTACCCTGCTGGGCGCCAGCGGTGCCGGCCAGCTGGCAAAAATGGTCAACCAGATCGCCATTGCCGGCCTGGTGCAGGGCCTCTCCGAAGCCATTGCCTTCGGCCAGCGCGCCGGCCTCGACATGAAGGCGGTGCTCGAAGTCATCGGTAAAGGCGCAGCGCAAAGCTGGCAGATGGACAACCGCGGCAAGACCATGATCGAAGGCAAGTTCGACTACGGCTTTGCGGTCGACTGGATGCGCAAAGACCTAGGCCTGGTGCTCGACGAGGCCAAGCGCAACGGCTCGCGCGTGCCGGTAACCGCGCTGGTCGACCAGTTTTATGCCGACGTGCAGCAGGCCGGCGGCAGCCGCTGGGACACGTCGAGCCTGATCATCCGGCTCAAATGAAAAAAGCCCGCGCAAGCGGGCTTTTTTTCTGCCTGGCTGGTGCTGGCCAGAGATCAGCGCACAGGCGAGGTGGTCACGCTGCCCGGCTGGCCGGCCGGCGGCAGCGGCTCCATCGGCGGCAGCGGCACGCGCGACGATGAAGAAGAAGGCGCCGGAGCCACAGAGGTCGGCGCCGGCGCGGGAGCAGCGCCCGTGCCGCCGCGCTGGGCCTGGTTGGCCAGCTCGGCCTCGCTCACGATCTCGACCACGCGCACCACCTTTTGCACGCCCGAGATGCCGCGCGCAATTTCGGTTGCGCGGTCGGTCTCGCGGCGCGTGGCAATGCCCATCAGGTAGACCACGCCGCGCTCGGTCACCACCTTGAACGAATTCGCGAAGATGTCCTTGGCATCGAGCAGCGAGGCCTTGATCTTGCCGCTGATGAACACGTCGTTCGAACGGTCCTGGAAGGTGCTGGGCTGGCCGATGGTGAGCTCGTTGACCACCGAGCGCACGTTGTCCACGCGCTGCACCACCTCTTCGACGCGGCGGCGGTCGGCCTCGTTGCCCACGGCGCCGGTCAGCAGCACCTGGCGGTTGTAGCTGGTCACGCTCACGTACATGTTGTCGTTGGCAATCTCGCGCACGCGGGCGGCCGCGCGCAGCTCGATGCCCTGGTCGTCCAGCTGGGCGCCGGAGCTGCGGCGGTCGGTCGCCACCATGCCCACGCCCATTGCGGCCGCGCCGCCCACCACAAGCGGCACGCAGCCGGAAAGCCCGGCAACCAGCACGGCTCCCGAGGCGAATGCAATGGCGAGGCGTTGGAATGGTGTCGTCGTCATGTGGAAGCTTCCTGTTCTCCGAGTAGCTGGGCATCCACGCCGTCGCACAGGCAATGCAGTGCGAGCAGGTGGACTTCGTGGATGCGTGCCGCACGCTCGTGCGACACACCAATCTGAACATCAGTTTCGCGCAGCGCGCGCCCAATGGCGCCGCCGGTTCCGGTGCTGCCCGCGGCAGGCGAGGCCGGCTGGCCGATGCTGGCATTGCCGAGCAGGGCCACAACAGTCATGTCGCGCTCATGCGCGGCCAGCACCGCGGCAAGCACCGCGGCCGATTGCCCGCTGGCGCTGATTGCAAGCAGCACGTCGCCGGCTTGGCCGAGCGCGCGCACCTGGCGGGCAAAGCGGTCGGCGTCTATAGCGTTGGCGCTGTCGGCCAAGGGGTCGGTGCTGTCGCCGGGCAGCGCAATGGCGCCCAGCTCGGGCCGTTCGCGCTCGAAGCGGCCGACGAACTGCGCCGCGAACTGCGCGGCAAGCAGGCCCGACACGCCCGCACCGCAGGCCAGCACCTTGCCGCCGCTCGTCACGCACGCCAGGATGGCCTGCATGGCTTGCGATATGGGTTTGCTGAGGACTGGGCCGGCCTGGTATTTAAGGTCGGCGCTATCGATGAAATGTTGCTGAATCCGTTGCTCGAGCATGGGGCGGGATGATACCGGGGGGCAATGAAACAAGACGTTTGCGGTGTGGAGCCTTCGGCGCGCGCCGAGTTCCCGCGCCGCCGCCAAGACGCTAGCCAGCGTCGAACGCCCCCTTCAGCCAGGTGATGCGCTCTTCGACCAGCACCACATCGAAGCGGCACGGCGGCAGCGTGCGCAGCCCGTTCAGGTAATGCCGCGCCGCAAAGACGATGCGCCGCTGCTTCACGCCCGTGATGCTGCCGCCGGCCCCGCCATGCGAGGCCGTGCTGCGCTGGCGAACCTCGACGAACACCAGCGTTCCGTCGCGCGGATCGCGCATGATCAGGTCGATCTCGCCGCCGCCGCGCCCGGGCGTTCGATAATTGCGGGCAACCAGCGCGAGGCCGGCGTTCTGAAGATGGTCGAGCGCGGCGTCTTCCGCCGCATCGCCCCGATGCTTCGTCGTGATGGTTTTCATGCTTGCTCCCTGCCGGCTTTCTTTTTGTTTCTTCGGAGAAACCCATTGGCTTCACTCGCACCCGCATCTTTCGGCGCCGCCCTTGCGGCCGCGCACGACGCTTCGGGTGCGCAGCATTATCCGCAGGGCACGCTCTACGTCGTGGCCACGCCCATCGGCAACCTGGCCGACATCACCCTGCGGGCGCTGCATGTGCTGCAGCTTGTCGACGCCGTTGCCTGCGAGGACACGCGCCACACCCAAAGCCTGCTGCGCGCCTACGGCATCGACCGGCCCAATGCCCAGCTGCTGGCCGTGCACCAGCACAACGAGGCCGAGGCGGCCCAGGCCGTGGCCGCGCGGCTCGCCCAGGGTGAGCGCATTGCCTACGTAAGCGACGCCGGCACCCCCGGCGTGAGCGACCCCGGCGCGCGGCTGGTGGCGGCCGTGCGCGCGGCCGGCCAGCGCGTGCTGCCGCTGCCGGGTGCCAGCAGCGTGACCACGCTCATCGGTGCAGCCGGGCTGGTGGCCGACGGCGGCGACGGCAACGCCAGCAGCGCCTTCGTGTTCGCGGGCTTCCTGCCGAGCAAGGCAGGCGAGCGCGACACCGCCGTGCAGGCGCTTGCGCAAGAGCCCCGCGCCGTGGTGCTGCTCGAGGCGCCGCACCGCATCGAAACCCTGGCCCGCGCACTCGCGGTGCTGGGCGAGCGGCCCATTACCGTGGGGCGCGAGCTCACCAAGCAATTCGAAGAAATAGCGACCGTGCCGGCCAATGCCCTGCCCGACTGGTTTGCGGCCGGCCGCGACCGCACGCGCGGCGAGTTTGCGCTGGTGCTGCACCCCATGGCAGTGGCCGGCGACGACGGCGCCGAGG
Source organism: Variovorax sp. CCNWLW235 (assembly GCF_037204085.1). Taxonomy (NCBI): domain Bacteria; kingdom Pseudomonadati; phylum Pseudomonadota; class Betaproteobacteria; order Burkholderiales; family Comamonadaceae; genus Variovorax; species Variovorax sp. CCNWLW235. The sequence continues at coordinate 30,688 of NZ_JBBCBW010000028.1, forward strand.
GAGAGCGCGTGCTGCGGCTATTGCTGGCCGAGCTGCCGGTGAAAACCGCCGTGCGCCTGGCGGCCGAGATCAGCGGCGCGCCGCGCAATGCGCTGTATGAAACGGCGCTGCGCATCCGCAACGATGGCGGCTCGGCGGACGACGACGCCGAATAGCCTCAGCCATCCAGCTCCGCATAGCGCCTGAAGATCCCGTCTTCATTGAACGCGATGCGGCGCGGGCTCTGCAGGTAGTCGTGCACGCGCTGGCGGCGCTTGACGTTGTCGTGCAGCTTCTCGACCCGGGGCGTGTCGGCCAGCGCCCGTGCGGCGGCCTTCGGGAACGCATAGCGCAGGCCGTCCACCAGCTGGAATAGCGACAGATCGGCGTAGGTGAGCACGTCGCCCACCAGGTGCGAAGACCCCGCGGGGTTGCGCTGCAGCACCCGTTCGAACCAGTTCAAGAACTTTGGAATGCGCTCTTCGCGGAAGGCGCGCGCCCGCTGCACGGCCGCGTCGCGCTGGTCTTCGTAGTAGGCGCCGGTGGAAATGGGGTGGTGCGTGTCGTGCGCCTCGGCCACCACGTCGGCAATGGTGAGTTGCAGCTGATGCGTCCACAGGCCGTCCGATTCGCCCACGCCCGCGAGCCCCAGCCTTGGCCCGAGGTACAGCAGGATGGCCGCGGTCTGCCCTACGACGATGTCGCCGTCGATGAGAAAGGGCGGCGCGAAGGCCGGGCGCACGATCTCCGGGTCATCGAGCCGCTCGCCCAATGCAGATTCGCCGCCGCCCTTCGACTCAGGCAGCCGCGCCACGTCGACATAGTCTGCACCGGCCGCCTCGAGCGCGAGCCGCACGAATTCGCCTCGGCCCTGGATGGTGGGCCAGTAGTGAAGTTGGTAGGTCATGCGGCCATGGTGTCAGGGTCTGCGCGGCCCTGCAACCGCCCTGCTCTTAGCCCCTTAGAGCCCCTCGGCAAGCTCTGTGGCCCTGCGCTTTGCATCGGCTCTTGCACCGGCATCGACCTCGGGCTCCATCAGCGTTTTTTCGACGACCACGGAGCGCACTTCGCGCACGCCGATAAAGCGCAGCCACGTTTCGATGTACGGCAGCTGAAAGTCGAGTTCATGCGCGGAGCCGTTTTTGCCGAGCGGATAGTCGAGCCCCCGCGCGCAGACCACCGTTGCCATGCGCGTCTGCAGCATGCCCGAGAGGCCCGATGCGTCGAAGCGGAACAGCACATCTTTGTGCGAGACCACGTCGATCAGGTGCTTTAGCTTGTAGGGAATGCCAAAGTTCCACAGCGGCACGGCAAGCACGATGTGGTCCGCTGCGTAAAAGGGCGCGGCAACGCGCCGCACCTCGTCCCACGCCGTTTGCTGCGCGGCGGTGAGCGGCACGCCATTGATGCCGGCGTACTTGGCGTCGAGCATGTCTTGCGACAGCTCGGGCAAATCCATCGTCCAGGGGTTCAGCGTGGTCAGGCGGCATTGCGGGTGCATGCGCCGCACCTCGTCGATGAAAGCGCCGGCCACCTCGGTGCTGGCGGAGCGCGTTTTTCTTGGCGAGGTTTCGATGTACAGCAGTTCTTTCATGGCGTGTGCGAGGTGAGTGGTTGTGGTCCGCCGAGGCTAGGCACGCCGAACAAAGCACACAAGCAACATAATTTGCACCCATTCAGAACGAACCGCACTGAAATAGAAGCCATGCTCGACTCTCAACTGCTGCGCGCCTTTGTCTCGGTTGCAGACCACGCCAGCGTGACCCGCGCGGCGGACGCCATGCACCTGACCCAATCGGCCGTGAGCGCGCAGATCAAGCGGCTGGAAGAGCAGCTGGGTTGCCGCGTGTTCGACCGCACCACGCGATCGCTGCAGCTCACCGCGCAAGGCAGCGTGCTGCTGAGTTATGCCAGGAGCATTCTCAGCCTGCAGCAGCAGGCCGTCTCCAGAGTTGCGGCGCCGCGGCATGCGCCGACCACGCTGCGCCTTGGGTGCTCCGAAGGATTTCCGAGCGAATGGCTGTTTGCCGCGCTCGCGAGCTTTCGCAGCCGCAGGCCGAGCGTGCATGTGGAAGTGACCTGCGGCATCAGCACCATGCTTGCCAGGCAGGTGCGCGAACGCTCGCTGGACCTGATGGTCGGCACCGTGTGCGATGCCGGGAGCGACACCGAAACCCTCTGGATGGAACCGCTGGTCTGGGCCTTTTCAGAAAAGTCGCTGCTCGACCCCGAGGGGCCGATTCCGCTCGCCTTTCTTTCGGAGCCCTGCCCTTTTCGCGAAGCCGCGCTGGCATCGCTGGCGGGCCATGGCGCGACCAACTGGCAGATTGTGCTGACTGCGCAGGGCTCGAGCGCGTTGACGGCAGCGGCCGTTACCGGCCTGGCCATCACGGTGCTGACGCCGTCGGGCATGTCGCCGGGGCTGAAGGCCATTCCGGCGGGGAGCTTTTTGCCGGTGCTGCCGCCGGCGCGGTTTGTGATTCAGCGCGGTGGGAGCGGCACGGCGCCTGAGGCGCTTTCGGCGCTGGTTGATGAGGTGCGGGAGGCCTGCTTTCGGTGGAGAGGGTCGCGTGCGGGAGCGACAGGGATATAGCGCTGTGCGAGCGGCGCTGCATTGTTGACAACTTACCGGCTCGGCTTTCGATCATCCTGCGCGCGAATCCGCTGGCCGTGCTCGACTCCTACTTCGTAGATGCTGGCCAATTCGCAACCCCGCCAGACGTCCAAGCCTTCCAAGGCATTGGTGATGTCAATCTTCGCGAGCCAGAAGAACCCTAGGACTACACCTTGTGCGAATGCCGAGATCAGCGGCTCCGCGTGCTCGGCGCTCCTCAAGCTGCCGCGAATCAGTTGACCGCCAAGCTCCATGAGCTTCAGCGTGTGGGTAGATGCGGTTGCAGAGCTTTCCTTCGGCACCCACAGACACCAAAGCCTCGAGCCGAGGGTCCAGATCGTAGGGCGCGGAACCTCGTCGAGCCGCGCCTCTTCGATCACGATCTGCCTTGCGCGGATTGCACCGAAGCTGCGATGGTCCCGGCCATAGAAGAATTCAGCGAACTCATCGGCCTTCTTCTCTGCTGCCCGCTTGCTCCGCGCCGTCTTCTCCCTCGCCCGGAGGTGGGAGACATGCTCGACGAGAAGGCCCAGCTCGTCGCCCGACATCTGGCGACGGAATGCCGTGCAGCGGTCATACCAGCCCGCCAATTGCGCCAAGGTCTGGCATTCCGTGTAAGCCCTGTCGGAGGTTGTATCTGGAGAGAAGCAAGCAAGCCGCTTGAGCAAGCCTTCAGGCCGCTTCATGGCGACGGCCTTCCGATCCCCTTCGCTGCTCCATCGACTTCGCCGTTCGCACTGCAGGCTGTCAGCACAAAGGCTGCGCCTGCGAGAAACATCCCGCTTGTCATTTCGATCCAATCCCTGGTTGATTTTTTTACATCGCTCGGTCTTCGCCGACGCATGCTGGATCGTATCTCGAAAAGTCGCGTTACGACTATTCCGTATCGGACTAGACGATGAACGCATGTCCGTTTCCCTTTATCACTCCGAATACGAGGCGCTGCGCAACCTGATGCGCGACGTTCGGGTGAAGGCTGGCCTGACGCAGGTGCAAATGGCAGAGGCTCTGGGCGTGGGGCAGTCCTACGTTTCGAAGCTTGAACGTGGCGAGAACTTCGTCGACGTGCTGCTGTTTGCGCGGTGGTGCTCGGCCTGCGGGGTTAAGCCGGGCAAGACGTTGGACAAGTTAGTAGGGGCGCAGATCTAGCGGGCCAACGATTCGATCGCGAGCAGTACGGCGGTTATTAGTAAGAAGTTCCGCCACTTCGCTTCTTCTGTTGTGGCCACGGTGGGGTAGTGACTCGTAGGCAGCGGAAGCGGACCATCGCCGCTCGAGGCTAGACTCCGCCTGCGGCCGATATCGGTCATCCGAACGAGCCCTTTACTTTGCATGCCAGGATGTCATTGAATACACCATCATCGTATCGCTTGATTTCAACTCGGCTACTGGTGGAACAGCTCGAACCGTTGGCACAGTTCTACAAGATAGATAGAACCGGGAGCCTGGCTGCCTTCTCTTGACAGTTGTCTCACTTCAAGGTGTTGTGCCGCTCAAAACAAGGTGGGCGGCACGATGCCACGGGAAAAAACATTCGACGGCGGGAGGCGCGACTTGTGTTGGCACGTTTACTGGCAATCTTTCCCGGTTGGCTTACAGGCCGTATCGGTCCAAGGGCTCGACAAGAGGTTCGTACTTGGACCAAGAACAACGCCACCTTAAGAACGCTACAGTACGGGCGGTTTCGTCGCTTTCTCATCTGGAGCACTGATCACCCGGTTGTATTTGCGACATTAAGCGGCTTGGCTGCCGCGGGCATCGCCTACCTAACGGCAATGCAGGGATGGGCCGCGCCCTGGAACCTTCACCCACCGAAGTTGAAGGCCGACTTCGACATTGCCGCTTACACCGGCGTGCCATGGGGCGTCCAAGCCACGCTTGTGGCGTTGGTCTATCCCATAGTGCTGTCCTTCATCGCTTTACTGCTTCAACGCAAAGCTCATTCCACAGTGGCCTTGCGGGTCTATGTCTTGGATTCGGCCGTGGTCCCAGCGGGCGCTAGCTCGATCGGACTCCTTGTGGCCATGGGGGTCCAGTACTTCGCAACGCCATACAGCACGCCAGAATTCCTCGAAGAGTACATGGCACCGTTATTGGCATTGGACGGAGCTTGGCTGCTTATCAATCTTTTGCTAACGGGCTTTTTTCTTAGTCGAACAATCCGGTTCATTCAGGAAGAAGAGCAGCGACATGCTTTCACGCGGATTGCAGTCGACGTAGCGCTGCGAAGCGAATTGACGTCGTCGGTGAAGCAGCACATCTTCGTCAGTGCCGCACAGTCAGACTGGCGATTCCCGGAAATCAGCGCCGATGATGAATTGGCCCCTCAGGTGCACATGTTTGCACTCCGATCGGGAAGCCCGGAAGTGAAGCGCGATCTGAAGGGGAGCTTGGTTCTTCACGATGTACATCTTCGACTACTGCATCTCGTCGCCGTTTCTTGGCGCAGGCGGGCGGTCAAGTGGGCATCTGCGGCTAAGGGCAAGGCGCCAACTCTCTTCTTCCCCCCGAGGGTCGGCGCGGCCGTTTCCGGCGAAACCATCCTATGTACGATTGAAGATGGCCCACCTCTGCGTCGCTTGGAACGACTACTTGTACGAGCAGCCTTTGCTTACCGACCCGCTAGGCGAGGCACGCTCTCTCTCTCCTCGCGGAAAATGCTTGAAGAGATCGGCGGCGAAGTTGAGGCTGCGGCGGAGCAGCAGCGTTTCGGGGCCGCAGAGGAGCGCCTTCGTGACGTGCTCCGTCTTCACAAGACGCTGCTGCAAGCAAGTGCTGCTGACGCTGAAAGCGTCTCGGGCAATGCGGCCACCATCGGCACCTCACCCTATTCTTGGGGAGACAGCAGTTTTGACATGGAATGGCTAAGGCCTTACCGAGACATTGGACGCATCGCGGTCAACCGACTCGACGAGGACGGGAGGCTGTTTAGAACCCTTGCCGCGGTCCCTGCAAGCATTGCGAGGGACTTGCCCTCTCGGCCTCAAAAACTCCTCATAGACGCTCAACTCGTCGGAACAAACCTAGCGTATCAACTTGCCGGTTGGTGGACTCGTAAGGCCGACGCCAGCCTGGCCCCAGGGGCAACTTTCAGCGGCCGATTGCCAGCGCCGTTGGACCAGGCGTACGAGCAGGCTGTGATCGCTTTTATCGGGAGTTGGGGAGGGTTCCGCGTCGAGGTCCCGAAGGCTGGCAAGCTTAACGATTCACAAATGTGGGAGGCCATCACAGGGCGTGCCGTTGTTTACGCCAAGCACATTGAGAGCTCTGCTCAACTTTTTATGAAGGCGGTGTCTCGAGGAGACGACACGGGGTCCGTCTGGCTGCTCGACAGCCTGCTCAAGTGGTGGGGAAATCGCAAGTACGAACTCAAATGCGCCGGTGTCGAAAAAGAATTTAGGGTTCGTCATGTCACCATGACCTTAGCGGATAAGAACTGGGCTGCGGCTCAGGAATTTCTATGGGATGGGTCCGAACCCGTAACCATCGTTTTCGCAGAAATGGCGCTAAGCCTTGCGATTTGCAGGTACTGGGAAAGCATGCGTCTTTTCATGGTGCTGCTGCTCATTCAAAACGCAGGATCAAAGCCCACTGCAGAAAGCCGTGAACTCCGCTACGCTGCCGCGCTAATTCAAGGCGCTGCACTTCGGGACGGTGGAACCGTCGACGCTCGTCCACTCGCCACCATTGATGCCGTCTTGAGAAGCGTCCTCGAGAATGTCTTTGGGATCGAAACCGTCGTTAGGCGAATCGACGAATTCGCGGAAAGACTCCATCAGGACAGGGATGCACCGGTGGTCTCAGGTTGGATATATAGCTGGTCGGGCACGCCCATGGATTTCGAGTCAATGAAGCGCGCCCAGGGAGTGCTGCTTGTATCACTCGCAAGCACGCGGAGGAACATTGTTCTCTATGGTAAGAAACTAATACAGCGATGGTGGAAGGACGTCGACAAGCTTGAGCAGGTTCAGAAGTTCTGCGTTGATCTGCGGGAGGACATACGATCTGAATCATTCAGCGACATGCAAGCCACAGTTTCTTGCCTCATTGGCTTGCTGGCCAAGTCGCACCGACCTCGCTTCGGCCGGTTGGCCGTGGTAGCTGCGCTCAGACAGTTAGAGGCAGTTTCTCAAACTGAGCGCAGGATCACGCTCAGGGCGCTCGCTGTCGACGCCAAGAAGGTGCGAGGGCTCTCGGATCGAATTGCTGCTCACGCTCTCGACAGAACGAAGATTTCTCCACCTATCGGCGCGCTGAATTTCATGCCGGGACTTTCCATGCCCACCATGAAGGAAAGCTTCCGTGACGCCAAAAAGCGCTATGTTGAGAACATCGACCTGGGCTCGGATACCGGATTGGCCGAGTTGATGGGCGAGAGAGTTCGCGCGGTTCTTATCGCGCGGAGTTTCGAAAAGGTGGTCAGAGATGCCGGATTGCGGCCGGTAAATGAGCCGAGCCTTCGTGATGAATACGATGCATCCCACGCAGACATGCAAGCCTATCTCTTGGCGATTGCGTCGCAGTGCTCCGCACTTAAATCGAGCGGTGCCGAGCCCGTCGTGGTGGTCGGTCGCTCGGAGGCAGCGGCATTGCTACATGAATATCGATGGGGAAATGAACACTGGAGGTGCCCGCTTCCTATGGGTGTCATTGTCACGACTGGGAACGTAAACCTAGGGAATTCGATCGCGCTCATCAACGGAGTTCCTGTATACGAGCTTGAAACCCCCCATGGCGACTGCTTCGTTTTGCCCGCTGTAATGCTTAGAACCTTGGCGCTCGCCGGCTCGGGAACCGACAGCGCTTTGTCTATTGATTGGCACCCCGATGGCGACGATCGCTTGATATTCGATTTGAGCTGGCAGGGCGGCTTCCTCCCGGGGGCAGACTAACGTCTGCTTTCGAGTTCCTCCAGTGACTCTGATTGGCTCTTTGCCCCCGTTCACTCAGCCGTCGCGGATATCCGCTTCGCAGCGATAGTGGTCGTCTGACCGCCTGAGTCCTCCGACTGCTTTGCGGTGCATGGCGATGCTCGGCGCAACCTCGGGTGGTCGTGTGCGACAGCCGCCCGATACAGTGGCGCAAAAGCGTCTGAGCAGCATGTCATGCTGTGTCGCTGGTGCGGCTGGAACTTGGTTCTGTTCCACTTTCGTTCTCCTTGCTTTTCGATCCAACAACGCAGAGGCTAGAGTCAGGCAAACCAGCGGCCGGGTCACCGGAGGGGAACGGACAAACCGCCAACCCGAACTCGCGCCCGGCTAGGACCAACGCTGACTGCTGCAATGAGCTGGGTGCATGAACTGTGCAGCGGCCCGGCACAGAAAAAGACCTTTCGACGGCATCCATCCTGACAGCAAAAAAATCTTGCGAAAGGTAGTGCCAAGTGCTACACATAGGAGCAGAACAGCGTGTATGTCTATAGGAGCCGATAGTTCAGTCGTTGAGCTTGCATGAAGATTTGATGACCGCAGGCCTCTGCAAAATGGTGCAAAGATGGCCGCCGGTCTCTGCGACGTTGACTTGGGCGGAGGCCTTTCGAAGAGGCAAATTGACTGGTCAGGACAAGGCAATAGCAGTGGATTTCCAATACTGGTCGCGAAGAACTGAGTCGCTGGTTTTTTTGGCTTTCCTAAGGACGAAGGCAGCGATATCGAAAGGACGAAGAGGGGGCTCTAAAAAGCTGGCTACGCATCTACTCTTGTTCACAACAACGGCGATCGGCGAGGCGCTTGTCGCGGGTGCGTTGGGATGTGAAGTGTCAAGAGGACGAGTAGATCAATAATCTTGGATACTGTGCGTGTGACGGCGTATGGCCTGTGCCAAGCGTGCGTGATGGATCAGGTTACGCTTCGAGAATTCGACCGGCTGTGTCGTCCTTCCGTCGATCCTCTGGCGCCGGCTTAGATCAAGGGCATTCGGAAAAAATCGAGAGTGAGCCAAGCTGTCTTTGCCGCGCTGTTGAACATCAGCGTGTCAACGGTACAGAGTGGGAGATTGGTCAAAGGAAGCCAATGGTACTGCGCTCAAGCTGCTGCATCTCGTGAGAACGCGCGGCATCGAGGTAGTTGCTTAAAGTTCCTAGGGAGAACTAAGAGATGTCGCTGTCTTCGCCGGTAGCCGGTGGGCGGGCTACCCAGGCCGGAATGAGCTTCCAAGCCGGTGTGAGCGCGTGGTTCGCCGCCCATCTTTTAAGTCGGGTGGCAATTGGTACTCGCTTCGGGCAGGGAAGAGGCGCTGTCGCGGAACGCCTCCAGTTCGAGACGGGGCGAAATCTCGATGACATTGAGGTTCATCTGTCTGACGGGAGTCTGGTCAGCGTTCAGTGCAAGACCAATGTGGCGCTGTCCAGTGCGGACGGCTCCGACTTGGCGTCGGTGGTCAAACAGCTGATAAGTCTGTATCGGACCGTTTCGACGACGGGGGAGGTCGCCACCGGGGTCTTGGCCGTCTCAGTGGGTGCGCCCGCTTCGCTGGATGACCTAAACCGAGCCTGTCGAATGTTCGATTTCGGAGGCGCATGGGCAGAGGTCTATGTCCGAGTCAATAAAAGTGAGCGGGGTGCGCTCGACATCTTTCGCCACCACATAGCACGCTTGTGGGCCAATGCATCGAACGATCCTTGCCCTGACGCAGCACTGGCAGATATGGCGCGCCTGTTCCGCTTGGTGCGATTTGATATCGACCCAGGAGGCGCGGATTGGCGCGAGGCGGCAGCGACGCTGCAAAACGGGCTTTTCGGAGACTCGGCAACGAGCGAGACCGCAATGGCCGAGCTTCAGCGTGTCGCCCAAGAGCTGATCCGCAAGGGGGCGCCATCCGACAGAGACGGCTGGCTGCGCTCCATTCGTAAGGCAGGTATCCACGACCGCCGCGCGCCTGGGTTTGACGCTGACATTGAACAGCTTCGCCAATGGACCTCAGCAGAACTCGACCGGCTGAAGCGACATGCCTTTTTGGCCGGTGATGCGGAGATTCCTCGTCAGTGCCTACCTCCTCTGAGAGAAGCTATCGAGAACGGAAGTCTCTTGGTTGTTGGTGAGCCGGGTGCAGGAAAAACCGGCGTGCTGGTGCGTTACGCGAGGGAGTTGTTTGCCGGCGGAGCACCAATCGTTTTCCTCTCGGTCGATGATCTTTCCGCTACCACTGACGCCTCCGCGCTTCGGCGGGCGCTCGACATCGAGAACGACCTCCTCGATGTACTGGGCGCATGGCCCGGGACTTCTCCGGCAGTCCTGGTCATTGACGCGCTGGACGCATCAAGAGGTGGCGCATCAGAGGCAGTATTTGCAAGACTGATCGAAGGCGTAGTTAAAAAACTTGGCGAGCGGTGGTCTGTTGTTGCCTCGATTCGCACATTTGATCTACGGCACGGAAAGCGACTACGCGCGCTCATGCAGGGAAAGCCGCCCGATGAGAAATACGCCGAGGCCGGCCTTGAGTCTGTTCGTCACTTTTCGATTCCGAGGCTCGTTGACGCCGAGTTGACGTTCATCGGCGAAGCCAATCCGACACTCGGACGATTGCTGTCGGCCGCGCCCACACCCATCCGAAAGCTGTTGGGAAACGTCTTCAATCTGTCGCTCGCGGCCGAGTTGGTGAGTGGGGGTTTGGCGCCAGAGGCGATCCAAGGTCTCACCAGTCAGAGTCAGCTGATATCGCGATATGAGGATGAGCGCCTGAACACTCATCGGCTGCGACGTGTGGCTGCCGAGGTAGTCGGCGAGATGGCCCGCCAAGAGCATCTCGTGGTCAAACAGGACCGCATACTGAACGACGCATTGGACGAAGTGATCGCCACCGGAGTTCTCATTCAGGCGCCGCAGGACCGCGTCTCCTTTGCGCATCACGTTCTGTTCGATCATGCTGTCGGGCGCTTTTATCTAGACCTGGATGACGCGGATGCGCTCACAGCGCAGGTTGCAGGTCAGCCTGCGATCGGCCTGCTGCTAGGTCCGGGCCTACGGTTCGCGATCATGGACAAATGGGAAACAGGCCCCATCGGAAAGGAAGCCGCATGGCAGCTAGCTGCAGGCTTGGCCTCCCACAACGACATGGACCCGGTGCTCGGCAGCATTGCACTACGCACGGTAATCGATAGCGTGCAGACGTTAGACGATGTGCAGCCGCTGTCGGTCCTCGTGAGCCTGCGCGATCGTTGGCCTCAGACGGGATATGTGCTTTCAAGAGCATCGAGGTTTGTGAGAGTGAATCTTCTCTCTCAAGCTGACCCTGGTGCCGCTCCCACGCTCGCATGGGCGGAGGCTGCGCACCGCGCCGCCATGACGGGCGCAACAGAGCACCTTGATGGAGTGCGGATTCTTCTTCTGACGCTGATGGAGAGAGGCAACTTCGAGGATGCGAATTTCGCTACTGCTTTCGGTGCTGCCGCACGCTTGATGCTTGCGACAGTCTGGTCCGATGAGAAGCTTTCGGGGTACTCAAGCACTGCGATTCGCTTTGTAGCGCGCGCATTTGAATCTGATCCTGCCGCATCGGAGCGGCTCTTGCAGCAGGTGATCTCCGAGCCCCACTTCTCCAGCCACGCATCGCAGGAAGCCCCTTGGCTTGCCGAAGGTGCTCGCTACATGCTGAACACCGCCCCAGCGTTTGTGGAACAGATCTATGCGAGTCTGTTTGGTAAGGAGTCCCCCCAACAAGGGGACACCTTTCTCGGCGGTCCGAGCAAAATTCTTCCGCTTCGATCGAATCACAAGCAAGATTATGAACATGCCCGCTGGCACTTGGAGCAGGTACTTCCGAAGTTCCTGCAAGCCTCGCCTACGCACGCCACACGCGCCGTTAGCAGTTGTGTCATAGGGCTTGCAGCTGAAGAACAAGAAGACGGGGCGGAACAACTGACCCACGTACCGGTGCAAGGGGCGGCCACCACGCTTACCATCGTCGACGACAGTTTCTCGCTGGAAGAGTGGCGAGAAGCAGAGGAACACGAGGGAACCGAGAGGAGAGTGCTTACGGCGTTCGTGGATTTCCTGCGATCCTGCTCAGAGGACGACTTCCGTCGTTGCACGGATGCCGCGCTAGGTGCACCTGTTTCCTCGTCGGTGGTCGCGCGCCTATTCGGAGTCGCTGCCGAACGGCCGGGCGTTGCCGACGACAGGCTGTGGCCTGTTGCCACAGACGACGAGGTCATGCTCAGCTGGCGCCTGTCGCGCGACGCCATTGCCTACATTGCTTCCGTGTTACCTATCAGGCCGACGGATCAGCGAGTTGCGTTTGAGCGACGGCTTCTCGAGAGGGTTAGGAGTTCGGATGACGACGTAAGGGAGCAGTGGGAGTACCGCGCTAAGCGCCTCCTTTCCCTAATCGAACCCACCAACCTACTCTCGCCGGAACTGGGGGTATACCAAACCGAACTCTCTGAGCAAGGCGACCTAACAGGCAATCCTGCCTACATATCGATTTCGACTGCCTGGGCAGGCGGTGATGAGGACATCGTTGACACCCTGTTGCACCGTCAGGGCGTAGACACGAACGCTGGCCCGGACGGGACGCTGATGGAATCGGTTCGCCCCCTCAAGGCGTGCCTCAAAGCTAGCGCTGAGAGTCTGGATCGCGCCGGTGTCACAACGATCTGGACGCACATACAGAACGTCGTCGTAGCAATCGACAGGCAAGGCGGCGCCGGGGCAAACCCTGAGACTGGGCGTGCGGCGTGGGGGTACGTAAGTAACGGTGCTGTGCGCATCGCCGAGAGCGATGCGTATAAGCCAGGCGACGAAGGAAATCCAGCGACAGATCAGCTTCTGACCTTGCTAGATCGACTATCGGAGAGTCCATACCCGGAGGCCTCAAGTGAGCACTCGAGAACCATGGCTTGGGGAAATTGGGATGTGCGGGTGTATGCCGCCCAAGGCTACTTGGCGCTTGCACGGAAAGGACAAGATGCCTCCTTTGAACCCAGATTTCGCAGGATGCTTATTGATCCTGTGCCCGCCGTTCGCCATCAAATTAGCTGTGCACTCAATGCTTTGTGGGATGTAGCGAAGCCCACGATGTGGCAACTGATGGAGTTCGTCGCCGAACATGAAACCCATCCCGAAGTGCTTGCGTTCTTTGTTAGCGGCCCAATGAGGAGGACGGTCGGCGCAGCCCCGGATCGCTGCGCCGCTATCGTATCGAAGGTTCTTAGATTGGCAGAAGCGAATGCCGTGATCAAGGAAGGGGGGCGCAGCGAATTGGCCGAGGCCGTCGCGGGGATCGCGGCGCATCTATGGTTGGGCCAAGGTCATGCGACGGCGAAGCAGTGGATAAATGGCTGGGTCGCTAATCTTTCGGTCGGCAGCAGGTTTGTGGGACGGCTTATTTCCGAACTTAGAAGGCCGCTTTTCGTGAAATGGGATGAGAAGATTGAAGCGGGTCGCAGCGCGGCGATTCAGAACAGGTCGAAGGATCTGTTGTCAGTGATCGTAGATGCCCAGATTGCAGACTTGAATGAGGCGAAAGCTCTGTTTCTTCAAGGCGAACAGGAATTGGCGGCGCAACTCTATCGCCGCAGTGGTCAGCAGCTTGAGCATGCGGCGAATCAGCTGTACTTCGGCTCAGGCGCTTCTTCTGCGACGCGCGGAAATTCGAATTTTTCCAACAGCTTGAGCAACAAGCAGCGGAAAGAAGAATTCATTGTCGAGTATGGGGACATCCTACGGATAATCGGTGACACGGGAATCTCTTCGATCGTCTACCACTTGGTCGAGTTGTACGAATTCTTGGCGGAAGCGTCACCGGAGGTTGTGTTCGATCGAATCGCTGAGCTGTTAATCGGTCCAGCATCCCGCGATGGGTATCAGTTCGAGAGCCTCGCCGAAACTGCACTGGTTCGTCTCGTGCAGATGTACTTGGCTGACTATCGATCAGTGTTTGCAGACAACGCTCGACGGGAACAACTCGTAAAAGTTCTCGAACTATTCTCTAGGGCTGGAGCTCCTGAGGCGCTGCGCCTGCTGTATGAACTTCCGGACCTGCTGCGATGAGCGCACTCGCGGAAATACAGCAGGTGGGAAGAGCACTCGCTGAGTGCTTTGGAGCATTCAATCAAACCGAACGGATCCTTCGTGAAGAACTCTCGCGCTCACAACAAGGTGCATCGGCACAAGCGAGCGACATGCTGGAACGAAGAACACGTCGCTTTCTTGTCGACGGCATCTTGAGGGCTCTGGGCTGGAACGTCGCTGACCCGACCGCAGTACGCGAGGAAGCCCGATCATCGTCGGGCACAGGTGATCCGCTCTATTTCGACTATCTTGGACTTTCTAGCGATGCTAGTACGCCAGTCCTGATCGTGGAAGCTAAGGGCGCTGATATTGACGCTCCCCGGCCAAAGAATGGGGGGATACTGAGCGCGGTAGATACGGCAAAGTTCTTGGCGAGGGAAATTGCGATCTCAAAGGGTTCGGACGGTTCATCTCGTATCACTGCTGAATGGCGAAGCTATCTTGGTGACCTTCGGACCTACGTCCAGTCCCTCGATACTATGGGAAGAGCTAGTCTTCGACGGGTTGTCATTACGACCGGAAAATGGCTGGCAATCTTTAGTGATCCCGTTTCAACTTTCGTTGACAACGGAATGCCGGACCCAAACAGCATTTACTTCTTTTCGAGCATCGAGGACGTACAGGCAGAGGTCGAGCAAATCTACTTGTTGCTTCATCGGCAATGCCTGGTGGACGACATCCCGCTCACCACGTCTGTCGCGGATGCTCTTCGTTGGATGCGCAACGACTATGTGAGTGGCTATCTACGTGCTGCAGTGGTCGCCACTACTAGAAGTGGTGCCAAGAGGCGCCCTTACCCCACTCGATCAATCTATCCCGCGCTGGCCATCGAGACCGGAAACCGAGTGTTTATCGTCGCCGACTACGACACACCGGCGATCGAAGAGAAGATGGAAATTGACGACATTGCCTATCTTCTCGATGCTATGCAGGCAAAGGGTACAGCTCTTGAGCAGCGAATGCGCAGCGTGATCGGACCTACAGCGACGCCAAAGTCGTTGGCTGCCTTTATTGGATTGCGCGCATCTGTGGCGAATACGTTGATGCGCGAAAGAGTGACAGTTGAGGCCGGTTCTAGTGTTGCGCTTGCTGGCGGCGACCTCCAAGTGAAACGCCTTGTGAATATCACCGGCGAGGCAGGAGTCGACAGTGAGTTTGTAATCATCACGGGCGAGGCTTGGTTCTATAAGCTCAACGAGCCGATGGGGCCTGAATGCGCATATCACCTGTGGAGAGCAGCCAAGGAAGGCGGCGTGGCCTCCGATCAGGCTCCGATGTCCTACACCCACGACTCTTTCACCCATGACGCCCAGGCCCGCCACTGCGCTCATGGAGATCATCGGGCGGTACGAACTCGTCGCTGCCAGTTGGACACAATCGAGACTCATCTTTGCTGTCGTGCCTGTGTATTCGAGCAAGTGTGTTGGGGCAATGATCGTGCGCCTCTTCCGTGTCCGACGGTCCCGACGAGCACGACAACTGCTGTGATAGTGCAGGCCGCGCCTTAGGGTTAGCAGGCTTAGGCCGACGAGTGGCCCTCAATGACTGCTGGTGCCAGCATTCGTTACTCGCGCGGCGAATGACAGACTGCAGTCAGTCTGAAGCCGACTTTGCGGCGGACCTGATCGCACTGACCAAGACCGCTTGTCAAGATCCTTCGTCATCGTTGCGCCCGCTAAGACGAACTCGATTTTTGTAGCTCGACTGGCGCCCCCAACCACCATTGGATCTTCCGTGAAATTTCGCGGGTCAACCTGGCGATAGAAAGCCCCAGACAAGAAAGCAAAAAGACCGGAAGCCTTTGAAGCTTCCGGTCTTTGATATTTGGTCCCGCCGCCAGGAATCGAACCTGGATCTCAGCCTTCGGAGGGCCGAATTCTATCCGTTGAAATACAGCGAGGAATCTGGGTTCCGGCAGAACCGGAGCCACGCATTATCGCCTATCAGGCGGCGACTTCTTCAGCTTCGTTCTCAACGCCTGGGGTCGAGTTCCGGCCAAAGCCCAGTCCGGCCAGGTAAACGCGAAAGGTGCGCCGGCCGCTTTGCACCAAGTCGAAGGCGGCCGGGTCTAGCAGCCAGTTCTGAATGAGCCCGCTGATGAGCGCATGCAAGCCCTGCGCGGCCACATGGCCGGGCACGGGCAGCTTGATGCTGGCGCGGCGGGCCGCCAGGCGCAGGGCTTTTTCAAAGTCGGCCACGCAGGCGTTGCGCGCGTCCAGGTGCCGCTGCTGCACCGAGGCCATGTCGTGCGTGTATTCGACCTTGTGGGTGGCCACGTCGAACACGCGGCGCACCTGGGGGTCGGTCACCATGAGGTTGAGCGCATGCACCATGCCCTCTTCAATCTCGGCCAGGGGGTCGTCGTTGCCCGCCGCCGCGGCGGCCCGGGGGCCGGCCTCCAGCGGCAGGATGACGCGTTCCATCATGGCGTTGAAGAGGTCGGCCTTGTCCTTGAAGTGCCAATAAATGGCGCCCCGCGTCGCGCCGGCCTGCTGCGCAATTTGCTGCAGCGAGGTCTGCGAAACGCCCTGCGCCTGAAACAGCAGCTCCGCGGCATCGAGCAACCGATGCCGCGTGGCCAATGCTTCTTCCTTCGTACGACGTGCCACCAAGTCTCCTGATTTGTAAACCCAAGCCCTTTCCGCATCGTGGGGCCATTCCATGCTGTCACTATACATCCATGAATGTATGTAAACTATCGGGCTTCCCCGATGGCCCGGCTATTTATGCTGGCTTTCTGTTCGCTTTCTGCGAACGCGCCATCTCCCGTCTTTGCTTCAAAGGATTCGCATGCCTCTCCTGCATGTTTCGCGTCAATCTTCGTTCTCGCCGCGCCTCGCGATCGTGGCCGCCGTTGTGGTGCTGATGCTCGCGGCCTGTTCCAAGGGCGATGCGCCCGCGGGCCAAGGCGGCGCAGCCGGTGGCGGCGCCCGCCCGGCGCCCGAAGTGGGCGTGGTGGTTGCCACGCCGACGGACGTGGGCCTGGTGACCGAGCTGCCGGGCCGGCTAGAAGCCTCGCGCGTGGCGCAGGTTCGCGCCCGCGCATCGGGCATCCTGCTGAAGCGCGAATTTCGCGAAGGCAGCGACGTGAAGGCGGGCCAGCTGCTGTTCCGCATCGACCCGGCGCCGCTGGTGGCGGCATCGCAAAACGCGCAGGCCACGCTGGCGCGCGCCGAAGCCAACGCCGTGCAGGCCAAGGCGCTGGCCGACCGCTATAAGCCGCTGGTCGAGGCCAATGCGGTAAGCAAGCAAGAATATGCAAACGCCGTGGCCTCGCAAAAAACGGCCGAGGCCGACGTGGCCGCGGGCCGCGCAGCGGTGCAAACCGCCAAGATCAACCTCGGCTATGCCGACGTAACCTCGCCCATTGCCGGCCGCATTGGCCGCGCGCTGGTAACCGAGGGCGCACTGGTGGGCCAGGGCGACGCCACCGAGCTGGCCGTGGTGCAGCAGATCAACCCGATGTACGTGAACTTCACGCAATCGGCCTCCGACGTGCTGAAGCTGCGCCGCGCACTGGCCGCCGGCCAGTACAAGCGCGCGAGCGGCGAAGAGGCCGCCAGCGTTACGGTGGTGCTCGAAGACGGCACCGACTACACGCTGCCCGGCAAGCTGCTGTTCTCCGACCTGACGGTCGACCAGGCCACGGGCCAGGTCACGCTGCGCGCCGAGGTGCCCAACCCGAAGGGCGAGCTGTTGCCCGGCCTGTATGTGCGCGTAAAGCTCGAGCAGGCGCAGGCCACCAACGCAATCACCATTCCGCAGCAGGCGGTTACGCGCACGCAGCAGGGCGACACGGTGTCGGTGGTAAGTGCCGACGGCAAGATCAGCCAGCGCACGGTGAAGATCAGCGCCGCCAAGGACAACCAGTGGGTGGTGCTCGACGGCCTGAAGGCGGGCGAACAGGTGATGGTCGACGGCTTCCAGAAGCTGCAGATGATGCCGCCCGGCACGCCGGTGAAGGCGGTGCCTTGGCAAAAGTCCGCGCCTAACGGTGCGGCACAACCGGCAGCGCCGGCGGCGTCTGCCGCGGCGGCGCCAGCCAGCGGTGCGGCGGCTGCGCCGGCCGAGAAGAAGTAATAGCAGGAGCGCGCCCGCATGGCCAAATTCTTTATCGACCGCCCGATCTTCGCCTGGGTGATTGCCCTGTTCGTCCTGGTGATGGGCGGCGTGGCAATTACGCAGCTGCCGATCTCGCAATACCCGCCGGTGGCACCGCCGGCCATCGTGATCAACGTGGCGTACCCCGGCGCCTCGGCCCAGACGCTCGAGGACAGCGTGCTGTCCGTGATCGAGCGTGAAATGAACGGCTCGCCGGGCCTGATCTACATGGAATCGGTGGCCCAGGCCGACGGCACCGGCACCATCACCATCAGCTTCGAGGCCGGCACCAACGACGACCTTGCGCAGGTGGACGTGCAGAACCGGCTCTCGCGCGCCACGCCGCGCCTGCCGGCGGCGGTAACGCAGCAGGGTGTGCGCGTGGACAAGTCGCGCGACAACTTCCTGATGTTTGTGATGCTGTCTTCGGACAATCCGGCGTTCGACCCCATTGCACTCGGCGACTACGCCGCGCGCAACGTGGTGCCAGAGCTGCAGCGCGTGGTCGGCGTGGGCCAGGCCCAGCTGTTCGGCTCTGAAAACGCAATGCGCATCTGGATCGACCCGGCCAAGCTGCAGGGCTTCAACCTGTCGGCCACCGACGTGAACAACGCGATTCGCGCGCAGAACGCGCAGGTGTCTTCAGGCACCCTGGGCGACCTGCCCAACGTTCCAGGCCAGGCTATTGCGGCCACCGTGGTGGTGAACGGCCAGCTGGCCAACGTGGAGCAGTTCAAGGAAATTGTGCTGCGCGCCAACCCCGACGGCTCGACCGTGCGGCTGAAGGACGTGGCCCGCGTTGAACTGGGCGGCCAGTCGTATGCCACCTCTGCCCGCCTGAACGGTGTGCCGGCGGTGGGTGTCGGCGTGCAGCCCACGCCCAACGGCAACGCGCTCGAATCGGCCAAGGCCATTCGCGCCAAGATGGCGGAGCTCGAGCGCTTTTTCCCGCAGGGCGTGAAGTGGAACATTCCGTACGACAGCTCGCGCTTCGTGCAGATTTCCATCACCGAAGTGGTGAAGACGCTGCTCGAAGCCATTGCGCTGGTGTTCGTGGTGATGTTCCTGTTCTTGCAGAACTGGCGCTACACGATCATTCCGACCATCGTGGTGCCAATTGCGCTGCTGGGCACGTTTGCCTCGCTGCTGGCGCTGGGCTTCTCGATCAACGTGCTGACCATGTTCGGCATGGTGCTGGTGATCGGTATCGTGGTGGACGACGCCATTGTGGTGGTCGAAAACGTCGAGCGCATCATGAGCGAAGAGGGGCTGTCGCCGCTCGAAGCCACGCGCAAGGCCATGCGGCAGATCTCGGGCGCCATCATCGGCGTGACGGTGGTGCTGATTTCGGTGTTTGTGCCGCTGGCGTTCTTTGCGGGCTCCACCGGCAACATCTACCGCCAGTTCTCGGCCGTGATGGTGACCTCGATTGCCTTCTCGGCCTTCATGGCGCTGTCGCTCACGCCGGCGCTGTGCGCCACGCTGCTCAAGCCGGTCGAAGCGGGCCACCACCACGAAAAGAGCGGCTTCTTCGGCTGGTTCAACCGCGGCTTTACGCGCACGGCCAAGGGCTATGAGAGCATGGTCGCGCGCATTCTGCGCCGCGCCGCGCGCTACCTGATCATCTACGCCGTGATCATCGGCGCGGTGGTGTTCACGTACATGCGCCTGCCAAGCTCGTTTCTGCCGCAAGAAGACCAGGGCAACATCATCGTGAACGTGCAGCTGCCCCCGGGCGCCACGCAAGAGCGCGCGCTGTCGGTCATGCAGCAGGTCGAAGGCTTCATCCTGAAGCAGCCTGAAGTGCAGAGCATGGTGGGCGTGATGGGCTTCAGCTTCTCTGGCCAGGGCCAGAACGCCGGCCTTGCCTTCGTCACGCTGAAAGACTGGGAAGAGCGCAAGGACCCGGCCCACTCGGCCAGCGCCCTCGCGGGCCGCGCCTTCGGTGCGCTCTCGGGCATTCGCGATGCGTTCATCTACCCGCTGAGCCCGCCGCCCATTCCTGAACTGGGCAACGCCAGCGGCTTCAGCTTCCGGCTGCAAGACCGTTCGGGCGCCGGCCACGACGCGCTCATCAACGCGCGCAACCAGTTGCTGGGCATGGCCAGCCAGAGCAAGGTGCTGACGCAGGTGCGCCCTGACGGCCTGGAAGACGCGCCGCAGCTGCAGATCGACATCGACCGCGACAAGGCCAACGCACTGGGCGTGAGCTTCGACGCGATCAACGCCACGCTGTCGACGGGCCTGGGTTCGAGCTACATCAACGACTTTCCGAACCGCGGCCGCCTGCAGCGCGTGGTGGTGCAAGCCGATGCGCCGGCCCGCATGCAGCCGGACGACCTGCTGAAGCTGAACGCCAGCAACACGCAGGGCCAGCCGGTGCCGCTGTCGGCCTTTGCCACTACCAAGTGGGTGACGGGCGCCACGCAAACGGTGCGCTACAACGGCTACCCCGCCATCCGCATCAGCGGCGACGCGGCGCCGGGCTTCAGCACGGGCGCGGCCATGGCCGAGATGGAAAAGCTTGCAAGCCAACTGCCGCAAGGCTTCGGCTTTGAATGGACGGGCCAGTCGCGCGAAGAAAAGCTCGCGGGCTCGCAGGCCATCATCCTTTACGGCTTCGCAATCCTGGCGGTGTTCCTGTGCCTGGCCGCGCTGTACGAGAGCTGGTCGATCCCGCTGTCGGTCATTCTGGTGGTGCCGCTCGGCGTGCTGGGGGTGCTGCTGGCAACCATGCTGCGCGCCTACTCGAACGACGTGTACTTCCAGGTGGGGCTGATCACCATCATCGGCCTGTCGGCGAAGAACGCGATTCTGATCATCGAGTTTGCGAAGGACCTGCAGGCGCAGGGCAAGGGCATCGTCGAATCGGCGCTGGCCGCCGCCCACCTGCGGTTCCGCCCGATCATCATGACCTCGCTGGCCTTTGGCCTGGGCGTGGTGCCGCTGGCCATTGCCTCGGGCGCCGGCTCGGCAAGCCAGCGCGCCATTGGCACCGGCGTGCTGGGCGGCATGGTCACGGGCACGGTGCTGGCCGTGATCTTCGTGCCGGTGTTCTTCGTGGTGGTGCGCACGCTGTTCAAGGGCAGCGCACGCCAGCATGAAGCCGACAAGCGGCATGCCGAAGCCGCCGGCATCACGGAGGAAAAGACACATGACTAAGAAACTGATTCCCACGGCCCTGGCCGCGGCCATGCTGCTGGCCGGCTGCTCGCTGATTCCGACCTACGAGCGCCCCGCCGCGCCGGTGCCCACCACCTTTCCGGGCGACCCGGCGCAGCCGGCGGGCCAGGCCGCGGCCGCCCTGCCCTGGCAGGACTTCTTCACCGATCCGCGCCTGACCGGGCTCATTCAGACCGCGCTGGCCAACAACCGCGACCTGCGCGTGTCGGTGCTCAACATCGAGCAGGCGCGCGCGCAATTCCAGATCGAGCGCTCGGCGCTCTTTCCGGCGCTGGGCCTCACGGGCAGCGGGTCGCGTTCGAGCCCCAACCAGCTGCAGGCCTTCGACAGCAGCGCGGGCAGCGTGTCGTCGCAGTACAGCGTCAACCTGGGCATCACCGCCTGGGAGATCGACTTCTTCGGCCGCATCCGCAGCCTGAAGGACCAGGCGCTGGCGCAATACCTCGCCACCGAAGAAACGCGCAAGGCCGCGCAAATCAGCCTGATCGCGGCCGTGGCCACGGGCTGGCTCACGCTGATTGCGGACGACGAACTGCTGGAGCTCACGCGCCAGACGATGGTCACGCGCGAAGAATCGGTGCGCCTGACCAAGCTGCGCTTCGACAACGGCGTGTCGTCGGAGCTCGACTTCCAGGCCGCGAACTCGCTGGCCGAAACCGCCCGTGCTTCTTATGCGCAGCAACTGCGCACGCGCCAGCAGGACGAGAACGCGCTCGCCCTGCTGCTCGGCGCGCCGGTGCCGGCAGAAGCCACGGCCGGCGGCGCCAAGGGGCTGGACGGCATCAAGCCGATGCCCGATGTGCCCGCGGGCCTGCCTTCGGACCTGCTGACCGAGCGGCCGGACATCCGCTCGGCCGAGCAGCAACTGATTGCGGCCAACGCCAACATCGGCGCGGCGCGCGCGGCGTTCTTTCCGCGTGTGTCGCTCACCACCTCGATCGGCACCGCCAGCAGCGAGTTCTCGGGCCTGTTCGACAGCGGATCGAAGGCCTGGGCCTTTTCGCCGCAGATCACGCTGCCCATCTTCGATGCGGGCCGCAACATTGCGGGGCTCGACTCGGCCAAGGCCGGGCGCGAGATTGCCGTGGCGCAGTACGAAAAGTCGATCCAGACTGCCTTCCGCGAAGTGGCGGACGCCCTGGCCGGCCGTGCCACGCTGGGCGAACAGGTGCGGGCGCAACGCGCGCAGGCCGACGCCGAAGCGGTGCGCTTCAAGCTCTCCGACATGCGCTACCGCAACGGCATTGCCAGCGCGCTCGACCTGCTGGACGCACAGCGCTCGCTGTACACGGCGCAGCAATCGGCCGTGACCACGCGGCTCTTGCAGCTGCAGAACCAGGTCACGCTCTACAAGACGCTGGGCGGCGGTTGGGCAAAGGCTGGTTGACACCCCCCGAAGCGCCTTCGGCGCCTCCCCCCACTGGGGGGCGCACCCGGCGGCCCGGCAAAGCCGGTTCCGCGGGTGCACTGGAATGAGCTCGTTGCATTGAAGCATCGCGGAGAGGCCTTCCGTCCTTTGGGCGGAGGGCCTCTCTATAATCGCCGGTTGATTCGAAAAAGCCCCCCGACGAGCCCCCGTTATTGAGGACGCCATGAGCGCAGACCCGCACTACCAGGCCACAGAAGAAGCCCACACCGGCCCGATCAAGAACCCGAAGCAACTGCTGCTCGCGGTATTTTTCTCTTTTCTTGCCCCCATCCTGATCATCGTGGGCCTTGTGGCCTATGTGGTTTCGGGCAACAAGCCCGCGGGCACGGCCGAGGGCGACAACATGGCGCTCTACGGCGTGTCGCAAGACGCGCGCAACCGCGAAGTGGCCGAGCGGCTCAAGAAGGTCGGCACCATCGAAATCCGCGATGCCAACCGCCCCCTTGCGGCTGGCGAGACCGTGTTCAAGGCCCAGTGCGCCGCCTGCCATGCGCCGCCCGGCATTCCCGGCGCTCCGCACCTGAACGACGCCGCAGCCTGGGGCCCGCGCATCGGCCAGGGCTACGCAACGCTGCTCGACCATGCGCTGCATGGCAAGGGCGCCATGCCGGCCCAGGGCGGCGGCGACTTCGAAGACCTCGAAATCGGCCGTGCCGTGGTTTATCTGGCCAACGCCGGCGGCGCCAAGTTCCCGGTGCCCGAGCGCCCCGCCGCGGCAGCGGCACCCGCCGATGGCGCTGCTTCGGCCGCCGCACCGGCCGCCCCCACCGCCAGCAAGTAAGCGAGGGCTTCGCCCCAATAAAAAAGCCGGCCTCGAGCCGGCTTTTTCATGCGCGCAACCTGAACAGCTACTGTTTTGATAGCGCCGCGGGCTGCCGTGCCGCGGGGCTCAGCACATGGCCGAAGCGCTGCGGCAAGTCGGCCGAGCGCACCGGCTCGGGCGTCCACAGCCCCTGGTCGATGGCTTCGGCGGCCAGGCCCACGTCCTGCGTGTGAACCAGCCCAAGGCCGAGCGGCGCGGCCAGGTAGAGGCGGCCCTCCTCGTCGAGCAGGCACCCGGAAACCTCGACCGCCTGCCCGGTATGGGCGGTGACGGCAAAGCCCTTGTCGTCGGCAATGCGCCAGACAAAAGGCGCCGCCTCCAGTTCGACATAGACGCGCTGGGGGCCGTTCTGGAAGAACCACTGCCCTTCGCCGTCGTGGTCGTAGTTGCGGTGGATGAAGTCGATGAGCTTCTCGTGCCGCAGCATCGAGCCCTTGGCGGCCGGAAACGGCCCCTGGGCCTGGGTGCGGTCGTCGCGCATGTACCAGTTGCCGCGCGCGTCCAGGCCAAGCCAGCCGTAGCAATGCGGCACGTTGGGCCACTTGGCGAGCGCTTGTTTAACGATGTCGTCCATGAAAGCTATTCTGCGCGCCCGCGCGGCAGTCGGGGCTAGGCGAATTGCCCGAGCCAGCTACCGACGCTCTCCGGCATGCCGCGCACATGGCCCGGCGGCGCGCCGAGCGGAAAGCCCACATGGCCGCCGTGCGCGGGCTGCCACAACGTGACGTGCCGGCCCACCTCGCCCGGGCCCGGCAGGCTGCGGGCCGGAATGAACGGATCGTTCAGCGCGTTCACCACCAGCGTGGGCACGCGAATCGCGCTCAGGTGCGGCTTGGACGAACCCCGCGCCCAGTAGTCGTCGGTGTTGCGAAAGCCGTGCAGCGGCGCCGTGAACACGTCGTCGAAGGTGTAGAGGTCTCGCGCCGCCAGCAGCCGCTCGCGGTCGAACAGCCCCGGAAACTGGGCCAGCTTGGCCAGCGCCTTGGGCTTCATGGTGGCCAGGAACATGCGCGTGTAGACCAGCCGGTTGAAGCCGCGGCCGATTGCCTCGCCGCCGGCCGCCAGATCGAGCGGCGCACACACCGAGGCCACTGCAGCCACCGAGGCGTGGGCCGAGTCGCCGGCCTCGCAAGCCCAGCGCAGCAGCGCATTTCCGCCCAGCGAAACGCCCGCGGCCAGCACGGGGCCGCCTTCGTGGGAGGCCTGCCGCTCGCGCATGCGCCGCAAGATCCAGTCGATTTCTTCGTAGTCGCCCGAGTGGTAGGCGCGCGGCGCCAGGTTCAGCTCGCCGCTGCAGCCCCTGAAATGCGGCACTGCGAAGTCCATGCCCCGCTCGGCCGCAAACACGGCAAAGGCTTCGGCATAGTGGCTGCGGGACGACCCTTCCAGGCCGTGGAACAGCACCAGCAAAGGGCGCGGTCCGGGGCTTGTGCCCACCAGGGCCGAATCGGCAAAGTCGACATCGATGAAATCGCCGTCGGGCGCGTTCCAGCGCTCACGGCGGTACACCGGCGCCGGTCCGTCGAAGCGGCGCGCATACAGCGCCGCCCAGATGGTCTGCAGGTTGCCGCCGGGCAGCCAGCGCGGCGCCACGTAGCCCATCGATGAATGCGGGGAAGAAACGTCGTCAGGCATTTCTCAATGCAGGATCTGGGGCGGGTCGTTCGCGTCGACGGGTTCCCGCGCGCTGCCGGGGCTTGCATGGTGCGCCACCATGCGCCAGCCTTCGGCGGTCTTGTGATAGACGTTGGTGGCCAGCACAAAGGCGTGCTTCGGGCCCTCGGCCGTGAGCACCTCGATGCGTTCGAGCACGTTGTGCACCGCGCTTGCGAGCGACTCGATCTTGCGCACGCGCGCGGGCATCGCGTGAATGGCGCCGTTGCCGAACATCTGCTCGAAAGCCGCGCGGATCGCCGTGGCGCCCACCAGGCGGGGGCCGCCCGGGTGCACGCAGAACACCTCGTCCTCGTCGGCCCAGCACGCCATCAGCGCTTCGATGTCGCCGCGCTGCAGCGCCTCATAAAACGCGGCCTCGATGTCGTCTGCAGTACCGCCGACGGCAGCGGCGGCACGGAGTGGGGTCTTGGGCATGGGGTGATTTTGCCGCGCGATCCATGACGCCGGCGCTGCACCGGTTTGGCCTTGCCGCGCACCGTGCTGCCGCAAGCCGGGCGGTTCATCTGCTCCACTTTGGACCAAATGGTCAAAAAGAAACATTAGAAAACATTCAAGGCGTTGATTTGAAAGGACTTTTTTAACTGGCACGGGCCATGCATAGGGCTTTGCGACCCCGCAACTGGAGCTTCTGCATGAACGTCGGCATCTTCATTCCCATCGGCAACAACGGCTGGCTGCTCTCCGAAAACGCACCGCAGTACAAGCCGAGTTTCGAACTCAACAAGGAGATCACGCTCACGGCCGAGCGCTACGGCGTCGACTTTGTGCTGTCGATGATCAAGCTGCGCGGCTTTGGCGGCAAGACCGAGTTCTGGGACCACAACCTCGAGTCGTTCACGCTCATGGCCGGGCTCGCGGCCGTTACCACCAAGATCAAGCTCTTTGCCACCGCGGCCTCGCTGGTGATGCCGC
This sequence comes from Variovorax sp. CCNWLW235, assembly GCF_037204085.1. Lineage (NCBI taxonomy): Bacteria > Pseudomonadati > Pseudomonadota > Betaproteobacteria > Burkholderiales > Comamonadaceae > Variovorax > Variovorax sp. CCNWLW235. Next base: position 56,415 of record NZ_JBBCBW010000028.1, read on the forward strand.
CGGCCATCGTGGCGCGCATGGCATCGACCATCGACTCGATTTCCAACGGTCGCTTTGGCCTGAACCTCGTCACCGGCTGGCAGCGCCCCGAATACTCGCAAATGGGCATGTGGCCCGGCGACCAGTTCTTCGGCACGCGCTACCAATACCTGTCTGAATACATCCAGGTGCTGCGCGACCTGTGGGGCACCGGCCAATCGGATTTCAAGGGCGCGCACTTCCAGATGGACGACTGCCGCCTGAGCCCCCGGCCGCAAGCCGACATGAAGGTGATCTGCGCGGGCCAGAGCGACGCCGGCATGGACTTTTCCGCGAAATACGCCGACTACAACTTCTGCTTCGGCAAAGGCGTGAACACGCCCAAGGCCTTTGCGCCTGCGGCCGAAAAGCTCATCGAGGCCACGGGCAAGACCGGCCGCCACGTGACCACCTACGTGCTGATGATGGTGATTGCCGACGAAACCGACGAAGCCGCGCGCGCCAAGTGGGAGCACTACAAGGCGGGCGCCGACCACGAAGCCATTGCGTGGCTGGGCCAGCAGGGCGCGGCCGACACCAAGTCGGGCGCCGACACCAATGTGCGCCAGATGGCCGACCCGACCTCGGCCGTCAACATCAACATGGGCACGCTGGTGGGCTCTTACGCCACAGTTGCGCGCCTGCTCGACGAGATGGCCGAAGTGCCGGGCACCGAAGGCGTGCTGCTCACCTTCGACGACTTTCTGCAGGGTGTTGCGGCATTCGGCGAGCGCATCCAGCCGCTCATGAAGAGCCGCGCGCATGTGCAGAGCCCTGTGGCCTCGCAGGCCGAACCCGAGCGCCTTGCGGCCTGAAAGGAAACACGCGCATGGCCACGCCCGCACGCAACACCACGCTCACCTCGACCACGCCCGTCGGCGCGCCACGCCTGCCCGGCACACCCGCGCCGCTGGTGCTGCCGGCCCGGCCCGAACCGTTGGCGCTGCATGCCACCGACTCGGCATTGATCGTGGTCGACATGCAGAACGCCTATGCCTCCATCGGCGGCTATGTCGATTCGGCAGGCTTCGATATTTCCGGCGCGCAGGGCACCATCGCCAACATCGCGCGCACCATTGCGGCGGCGCGCGCAGCCGGCATGCTGGTCGTGTTTCTTCAGAACGGCTGGGACGCCGCCTACGTCGAGGCCGGCGGACCGGGCTCGCCCAACTGGCACAAGTCGAACGCGCTCAAGACCATGCGCGCCAAGCCCGAGCTCGCAGGCAAGTTCCTCGCCAAGGGCGGCTGGGACTACGAACTCATCGCAGAGATGAAGCCGGAGCCCGGCGACATCGTGGTGCCCAAGACGCGCTACAGCGGCTTCTTCAACAGCACGCTCGACAGCACGCTGCGCGCACGCGGCATCCGCCACCTGGTGTTCACCGGCATTGCCACCAACGTGTGCGTGGAGTCGACGCTGCGCGATGCCTTTCACCTCGAATACTTCGCCGTGATGCTCGAAGACGCCACGCACGAGCTTGGCGGTGCGGCCATACAGAAAGCCTCCGTCTACAACGTCGAGACCTTCTTCGGCTGGGTTTCGACCGTGGACCAGTTCTGCGCCACCTTTGCACCCGAGCCCGCCGCGCAGCCTGTAGCGGCTGAAGCAGCCATCGCCTGATTTTTTTAAAGGAGCCCGTCCTCATGCCCAAGCAAGCCATCATCCCCGCCGGAACCACCACGCCCATCGCCCCGTTCGTGCCCGGCACCATGGCCGACGGCGTGGTCTACGTGTCGGGCACGCTGCCCTTCGACAAGGACAACAATGTGGTGCACGTGGGCGACGCCTCCGCGCAGACGCGCCACGTGCTCGAAACGATCCAGAACGTGATCAAAACGGCCGGCGGCACCATGGACGACGTGACGTTCAACATGATCATGATCAAGGACTGGGCCGACTACGCGAAGGTGAACGCGGTGTACGCCGAGTTCTTTCCGGGCACCAAACCTGCGCGCTACTGCATCCAGTGCGGCCTGGTAAAGCCCGACGCGCTGGTCGAAATCGCCTCCATCGCCCACGTCGGCAACAAGGCCTGAGCATGCCGCTGCACTACGAAGTGCATGGCCCGGCCGACGGCGAGGCGGTGCTGCTGTCGTCGGGCCTGGGCGGTTCGGCCGCCTTCTGGCAACCGCAGATCGGCGCGCTCGTTGCAGCGGGCCATCGCGTGATTGCGTACGACCAGCGCGGAACGGGCCGCAGCCCCGCCGCACTGAGCGCGGACTACGCCATTGCCGACATGGCGCGCGACGTGGTGCAGATTCTCGACGCCACGTCGACGCCGCGCTGCCACCTGGTGGGGCACGCGCTCGGCGGGCTCGTCGGGCTGCAGCTGGCACTCGACGAGCCCTCGCGTGTGGCGAGCCTGGTGCTGGTCAATGCGTGGTCCAAGCCCAATGCGCACTCGGCGCGCTGCTTTGATGCGCGGCTTGCGCTGCTCGGCGCCTGCGGCCCGCGCGCGTATGTAGAAGCGCAGCCGATCTTCTTATACCCCGCGGCCTGGTGCGCGGAACATGCGCAGCGCGTGGCCGACGAGGTCGACCATGCGTTTGCGCACTTTCCCGGCGAGGCCAACATGCGTGTGCGCATCGGCGCGCTGCGCGCCTTCGACATCGACGCGCAACTTGGCGACATCACCGCGCCCACGCTGGTGGCCGCCGCCATGGACGATGCGCTGGTGCCGTGGACCTGCTCGCAGCACCTGGCCGATGGCCTGCACGACGTGACGCTGCACTTCATGCCGCACGGCGGCCATGCGCACAGCGTGACCGAGGCCGACGCATTCAACCGCAGCCTGCTCGACTTTCTTTCCCGGGTCAGCGCACCCGGCGTTCCCGCATGACCACCACCACCGCCCTCGACGACGCCGCACTGGCACTTCTCTTTACCGAAGCACGCAGCCACAACGGCTGGACCGCGGAGCCCGTGACGGATGAGCAACTCCGGCAGGTCTATGCGCTCGCCCGCATGGGCCCGACCTCGGCCAACTGCTCGCCCGCACGCTTTGTGTTCGTTCGCACGCCCGAGGGCAAGCAGCGCCTGGCGCCTGCGCTTTCCAAGGGCAACCTCGACAAGACCATGGCGGCACCGGTCACGGTCATCGCCGCGTGGGACCGCAAGTTCTACGACAGGCTGCCCACGCTGTTTCCGCACACCGATGCGCGCAGCTGGTTCACCGGCAGCCCCGAGGCCGCGCACGAAACCGCCTTTCGCAACGCCAGCCTGCAGGCGGGCTACCTGCTGCTCGCCGCGCGCGCGGTGGGGCTCGATGCAGGCCCGATGTCGGGCTTCGACAAGGCGAAGGTGGATGCCGCGTTCTTCGAGGGCACCGACTGGAGCACCAACTTCTTGATCAACCTCGGCCATGGCGATGCGGCCAAGGTGTTCGGCCGTCTGCCGCGGCTGGCCTTCGAGGAAGCCTGCCTGCTGGCCTGAAGCCAGAGCGCGCACATCACGACGATTCCGGAGCTCCGACATGCTGAACGCAATAGCCTCCCACGCCGAATCGAGCGGGCTGCCCCCGATATTGCCCAAGGCCGATTACCGCAATGCCATGGCGCGGTTGGGCGCGGCGGTCAACATCATCACCACCGACGGGCCCGCGGGCCGCGCCGGCTTCACCGCGTCGGCCGTGTGCAGCGTGACCGACGAACCGCCGATGCTGCTGGTGTGCCTGAACCGGTCGGCATCGGTGTACCCCGCGTTTACGGCCAACGGCGTGCTGTGCGTGAACGTGCTGGCGGCGGGCCACCAGGCGCTATCCGGCCTGTTCGGCGGCAAGACGCCGATGGACGAGCGCTTTGCCGCGGCACGCTGGGGCCGCAAGGCGACCGGATCGCCGGTGCTGGAAGATGCCGCGGCGTCATTCGATTGCCGCGTGGTGCGCGCGACCAGCGCGGGCACGCATGACGTGCTGTTCTGTGAAGCGCTGGCGATTGCGATCGGCGGGGCGGCGCAGAGCCTGATCTATTTCGACCGCCGCTATCACGAGATAGCGACACCGCCGCACTGACCTGGTCTTGCCCCCTCTCCCCGTTTTCTCCCCTCTCCCTCTGGGAGAGGGTTAGGGTGAGGGCAGGCGGCCTTCGCAAGCCCACCGCTTCTTCCAACGCCGCTGGCCCTCACCCCAGCCCTCTCCCAGAGGGAGAGGGAGCAAGTCCGCAACCCGGCCTCTCTGTCATCCCGAGGGAGCAACCCCCTACCGCGGCGCAATCCCCTGCAGCACGATCCGCTGCACGTTCTCCACCGTCTGCTCAAAAAACACCGGGTCCTCCAGCGTATGCCCCGTCAGCGCCTGCACCTGCACACCAAAATCCGCGTAGTGCTGCGTGACAGCCCAGAGCGCAAAAATCAGGTGATGCGGATCGACCGGCGCAAGCTTGCCCGACGCAATCCATGAACGGATGACCTCCGACTTGCGCTCCACCAGCGTGCGCAGTTCGCGGTCGAGCTCGTCGCGCAGCAGGGGCGCGCCCTGGATCATTTCAAGGCAGAACAGGCGCGACGCATCGGGCCGGTCGCGCGAGACCACGAGCTTGCGGCGGATGTAGCCGCCGATGGCCTCGCCCGGGTCCTGCTCGGCACTGAAGCCGCGCAGCGGCTCCAGCCACAGTGCGAGCAGGTCGCGCAGCACGTTCACATACAGCTCTTCCTTGTTGGCAAAGTAATAGAGCAGATTGCTCTTGGACACATCGGCGCGCGCCGCCACCTGGTCGATCGACGTGCCATGCAATCCGAAGCGCGAGAACAGGCCCAGCGCCGCACCGAGGATGGCGCTGCGCTTGTCTTCGATCTGGCGCAGCCTGCGGCTCACCGCCGAGGCGCTGCGCACCGCGGGCTTCGCGGACTTGCGCACCAGGCCCTTCACGGCGCCCTTCACAGCGCTCTTGGCTGGGGTCTTCTTTGTGCTGCTGGCTGCGGCCAGCGCCTTGGTCTTCGGCATCTTCCCTCGCTTCTCGATTTGCAGGCTCTTCATTCATTCGTTCATTCAACGCGCACCACTGTAAGGCCGCGTGCATCGCGTTGCGCCGTACGGGCCATCCCGCACGCGCAGTGCGCACCATGCTGACGCGACAAATGCATTTTGTCCATTTGGTCCAACTGGCACAGACGTTGCATGGCGAAAGGCATGCCAAGCACGAGGACCGACACATGACAACCCTGCTGTCCGTACCCATCATCGATCTCGCGCCCTACTTCGGCGGCACGGCCGAAGGCAAGGAACAGGTCGCGAAGAAAGTCGACGAGGCCTGCCGCAGCATCGGCTTTCTCGTCATTACCAACCACGGCATCCCGGCCGAACTGATCGCGCGCGTGTCGAAGCTCTCGCGCGCGTTCTTCGAGATGCCGCTGGCCGAGAAGCGCAAGGTCGACCGGCCGCGCGAAGACGCGGTGCGCGGCTACAGCGCAGTGGGCGAAGAGGGGCTTTCGTACAGCCTGGAAGAGGCCGCGCCCGGCGACCTGAAGGAGTCGTTCTCGGTCGGCCCCTCGAACGTGCCCGACGACGACTACCACCGCGGCCCCGCCGCCGGCCCGCACTTCGAACCCAACAGCTGGCCGCCGATCGACGGCTTTCGTGAAGCGTACGAAGCCTACTTCGACGCCATGAGCGATCTCTCCCGCTCGCTGATGCGCATCTTCGCGCTCGGCCTTGCGCTGCCCGAGACGTTCTTCGACGACAAGATCGACAAGCACATCAGCATGTTCCGCGTGCTGAGCTATCCGCCGCAACGTGAAGCGCCACTGCCAGGCCAGTTGCGCGCCGGCGCGCACAGCGACTACGGCAGCCTCACCGTCGTGCTGCCCGACGACAAGGGCCTGCAGGTGTTCAACAAGGCAGGCCAGTGGGTCGACGTACCGCAGGTGGAAGGCGGCCTGGTGGTCAACATTGCCGACCTGATGATGCAGTGGACCAACGACCAGTGGGTGTCCACGCTGCACCGCGTGGTCAATCCGCCGTTCGAGGTGGCCAGCACCAACCGCCGGCAGTCGCTGGTGTTCTTTCACCAGCCCAACTACGACGCAATGGTCGAGTGTCTGCCGAGCTGTCTTGCGCCGGGCGAGCAGCCGAAGTACGCGCCCATTTCATCGGGTGACCACCTGACCTCCAAGTTCGTGAAGCAGACGACCTTTGGTGGGACCAAGGCTGTGGCCTAGGTGCACGATGAAAACTTGTTTTTTTAGTCGTCGTGCTGTGCGTGAGTTGCCTTGTTCGGGGGGCGCACCCGCCGACGGGGTACCTTTCTCCGCGAATGTCCCCCGGCCTGCGGCCTCCTCCTTTATTTCG